>CAXNGF010000133.1:0-5719 GCA_964201905.1 Limnohabitans sp.
TGATGCTCAATAGTTTGATTGCCAACACAGGAAAAACACAGGGCATCAAATTCAACAAAATTCCGCCCAATAGCGCACCCAACATGGCCAAGGCCCACGTGGCCCAAGGGGCAGGAACAAGGAGAGGGGGCGCCAATTTTTGCAGGGCAAGCGTTGCCTTGGGTTCTGCCGTTTGGGGGTCAGAAAAAACTTGCCATTGGCCTTGAACCGATGTTTCAAAGGTCCATTGCGGGCCGGTGGGAGCACTGGCCTTACCTTGCACCAACAGCCATGTCATTTGTTTGGGGCTGTCCATGCGTTCACTTGAAACTTGCAGCCGCACTTGCGCCGCCATGGCACCCTCACCCGAGTTACCGGTAGAGCCCATAGTTTGAATGACGGGTTCCGCACTGTTTTGCATCACGTTGGCCGTTTGAGGGAACACTGTCCATTCGCTTTTTTGGAGTTCTGTTGGCAATTGCGCCAAGCTCAACTCAAGCGTTCGACCGTCTTTGGAAATCAGGGCCTGGTGCTTGCCCTTCAAAGGCTTGGCCTGCCATTCCATGGCTTTTTCAAATGCAGGCTGAGCCACCGATGTAGCGCCTTTGATCGGCAGCCTTAAACTGAAATCACCCTCTTGCGGAATGCACTCTTGTTTGCAAACCAGCCAGTTGGCATGCAAATCAATTTGTACCGAGCTTTCTTTGTCGTTGGCCTTGAACGACTTGCTAACCTGAATAGGCGTGACCAACAGCAGAGTGTCTTCATAGCCAAAATTTGCCAGTGGGCCAATGGGAATTCGGCGCGGTACTGGCCAAATTAAGGCGCCAGCAACCATGCCATCTGGTAGTTTCCATTGCAGGGTTGTCGGCAGACCAGAATCACCGGGGTTGCGCCAGTAGGTGTGCCATTCGGGTTGGTGCACCAGTTCTAGACCCAGCCAAAGGGTTTTGCCTGCTTCAATCCCGTTGGGCGCTTCGGCCAGCAGGGTGGCTTTGACTTGGGGGGTTTGAAACACTTGACCCACAGGGCGAGGCCCCAAAAGCTGCGTTTGTGCTTGTCCGTTGAGCGTCAAAATCAGGAGCAAAGCGATGCCTACCAACAAACAGCGAAGGCTTAAAAGCAGGTTGCGCAAGCGGAACAAAGACAATGGCAAGAACATAAACGCTGACTAGAAATCGGTAACCACAAAGTGTGGTCGATATTTGACCAAATACAAGAGCTCAACTCTACACTGCAAAATCATGCCCTTAAATTCTGCGCCTCCATTAAACTGCGCAGATTGAATAGCCCCTTAGACATGTCACATCACATTCACTTTTGGTCCGACCTGACCACCAACGACTTTGGCCGCCTTGATGCCTCGAGAGCCATTGCCGTCTTGCCCTTGGCAGCCACCGAGCAGCACGGCCCCCATTTGCCCTTGTCAGTGGATGTTGACATTGTGAATGGGGTGATTCATTCCGCCATGACCTGTTTGAACGCTGGCGGCAATACCAATGCCAATGCCAATGTCGATAAGTTGAGCCGCAAAGACTTGTCTGTCTTGGTTCTGCCAACGCAATGCGTGGGCTTAAGTCCCGAGCATGCGGCTTTTGCTGGCACGCTGACCTTGAGACCTGAAACACTGATTCGACTATGGACGGACATTGCAGAGTCCGTCAAAGCCTCAGGCATTCACAAACTGGTGCTGTTCAATGCGCATGGCGGCCATGTGGGTGCCATGGATGTGGTGGCCCGCGATTTGCGCGCCCGCTTGGGCATGTTGGTGTACAGCGTGAACTGGCATCAGTTGCCCTTGCTTGACGAAAAGGGTCAAGATGCCAACGCGCTTTTCACAGAGCATGAACATCGCTTTGGAGTCCATGCGGGTGACGTCGAAACCTCGGTCATGCTGGCGCTTAAACCGCATGCTGTGAAAATGAGCGAAGCCCAAAACTTCCATTCGAGTTCTGAAGACCGTGCGCGCTCGTTCCCTATCCTGGGCAACGGCCGCAGTGCCAAGTTGGCTTGGCAAATGCAAGATTACAACACCGCAGGGGCGGCGGGTAATGCGGCGGCGGCTACCGCGCTCAAGGGTCAAATTTTGTTAGACGCGGCCGGTCGTGCCTTGGCCGACTTGCTTTTGGAAATAGACAGATTGCCCGAGCACACCATTCGACCTTGAGGCGCTCAGGCTTAGACTTCGGGCAAAACCAGTTCGTTGGCTGTTGGAAAAATTTGCTTAGGGTGTTCACGCGTTGCATCTAAACAACCGCCCTCTGCATAAACGCCTTTGGGGTCTCTGATGCGCATCATTTGATGCAAGATGTGTTGCACTTTGTTGGGGTCTTGCATCGTCTTGTGCACGCAAGCTTCCACAATGGTTTCGTCAAGCCACAAATGACCCGCAGCGTTGGTTTGGACGCCATCACGCCAATGGAAAATTTCAATGCATTTACTTTCCAATGTGAAGGGCTGATCGCGCTTCCAAAAATTGCTGAACAAGCCGCTGCCGACATAAATCACCCAAGAGCCTTCATAGCCCGTCACGTCCGAAGAGAGTTCATCTGGATTGCGAAACCAAACACGATCACCTGGCACATAAAAACCAGCAGGCAAGGGCGCCTCAAGCGAGCCGTACTCATGCAAAAAAACCTCGTGAAATTGGCCAGAGCGAATGGCATATTTTTCATTCACCTGTTGGAGTTGCGCCAGCAGGGAAGGGTTGTGCTGGCCTGCTTCTTGGGCCAAGCCTAACAAGATCACATATTCGGATGCCCTGTAACAAGAAAAATCGTACAGCTTGCCTGTGGCCTCGGGTTGAGTGGCGCTGACCAAAGCTTCGATCAACCGAGTATGGGGTTGCAGAATAAATCCGGCCCCTTCTTCATATCGCCAAAATTCGCTGGGCCGCTCAGCCGCAGTTGTTTTAAAGGCCAGAGCTGTCTTTCGGGCGTCCAACACAATGTTTTCTCGAACCCGCACTGCGCTGCTAAGAGCATCCAAGTCATTGAAGTCAAAGCGATGCGGCGAGACCAGCATGGCCCAGAGGATCTCTTGCTTTAAATGCTGGGCATGCTGGTGCAGTGAAAGTGTGTGACTGGCAGGGGCATGAACCTGCATCCAAGCATCACTCATGTGGCACAACAAGCCACCCGCGGTGGGTGCTATGTCCAAGCCTTCATTGATGCCATGTGCCTCAAAAAAAGCAAGGCAAGCAGACAGATCGCAATGGGACACCTGAATGCCTACCGCTTGGGTTGAGTGCGAAGTTGCCTGATGCTGGGTCTGCATGAATGTTATTTTGACAATAAAAAAGCCTTAACCCTATCGGGACAAACACTATTAAGCAAAAGTCACCCAGCTTCGATGAGCAGCATGGTCCAAATGCGGTAAGTTATTGTAAGAAAGCAGCATGTGTCTGGATGGCGAAAACACAAACTCCGTGAGTGCTGTATTTCGAATTCTCAAATTCAACTCAATCGAAGTCTCTGGGGGCGCTTGAAGCACTTGCCCCACAGCCGTTGAAATAGGGCCGCCGCTTGAAACAACCAAGACACGTCCTTGATGGTTTTCGCGGACATGCTTTAAAACCGCTTGAATGCCCGCCGCAAAGTCTGCATAACTTGTCATGCCGCGTGGTTGAGTCTCACCGGCCATCCATTTTTGCAGTGCCGATCGCAACAAGCGAAAGTGATGCTTGTACATTTCTGGCGTATCGGGCTTGGCAAGTGGCTCGGGGTGGATGGTTTCAATCAGAGCATGGCTGTCGTACTCATTGAGCGCTGGCCACACTTCAGGATTTATTTGCAGTTGCGCGCCTTGAGCAATGCCTTCCCAAGTTTGACGGTGTCTTTTGAGGCTGCCGATTAAAACAGCATCAAAATTCAGCGGATTTTCGCCGGCTTGCTCGGCAGCCAGTTTTTGCCAAGACTCGCCCAAGCGAATACTTTGCCGCTTGCCCAAGTCACTGAGTTGGTCGTAATCGTCGGCGCCGAAAGAAGCCTGACCGTGGCGCACTAAAATAAGTTGTCCCATGGTGCCTAGTCTAATGCCACATGACCCTCAAGCATTGGGCCAACGAAGCATCCAAGCTGCTGTCAAGACCAAGGCTAAAGACATGCACCGATTGAACACCAAGAGTCGTGCGCCTTGCATCAGCCACTCGCGCAACAAACTACCCATGACCGCATAAGTTAAATTGCTAATGAACCCGAACAGCATCATGATGGGCAGCAAAACCAAGCACCGCTCGAGCGCATCTTCCTTGCCTGCCACCCATCCCGCCACCAAAGACAAAGCCAGCATCCAGGCTTTGATGTTGAGAAATTGAATGGCCGTCCCTTGCAAAAAAGTGATGTTCAATCGGCTCTCATCAGCGCTTGCTATTTCGCGGGTTTGCCAAAGACGACGGGCCATCCACACCAAATACAAGCTGCCGCCTAGCAAAATGACCCAGCGCAGCAAAGGCACAGCCAGCACCAAGTTGCCCAAGCCTGCCATGCAAATGGCCAGCAACAAGCCCCAACCTACTGGCACAGACACAATGAACTTCATGGCCGAACGCAAGCCCTGATTGGCAGCCAATGCCGTAGACAGCGTGGTGTTGGGGCCAGGTGTGAAACTGGCCGCTGTTGACAGCACCAACAAAGCAGTGAGCTCTTCGGTGCTGAAAACAAAACTCACGACAAAATTTCCCAGCGCTCTAGGGCACTCACCAACTCACTGTCTATTTGCGCGTCTCGAGCAAACAGCGCGGCGGCTTTGGCGGGGTCTTTGGCAAACAAGCTGCTGTCTCCAAGGGCGGTCCGAATATCGGTCTGTTCTTTTTCCAATGCTTCAATCAATGCGGGCAAACCATCTAGTTCGCGTTGCTCTTTGTAGCCCAACTTCTGCGCACTCTTGGCGGCAGCTTTGGGTTGTGCGGCAGCATTGGCGACGGTCTTGGCTTGAGAGGGCTTGGCAGCGGCCGCCTTGTTTTGTGCTTGAATGCTTTGGCTGCGCAATGATTGGGTGAGCCAATCTTGCACCGAGCCTTCGTATTCACGCCAAAAACCGGGGTTCTCTGGCGTTGCTTCGCAGGCAATGATGCTGGTTACCACGTTGTCCATAAAGGCCCTGTCGTGACTCACCAAGAACACGGTACCTTGGTAATCTTGCAGCAGCTCTTCCAAAAGCTCTAATGTGTCAATGTCCAAATCGTTGGTGGGTTCGTCCAACACCAAGACATTGGCTGGTCTGGCAAACAAGCGCGCCAACAACAAGCGATTGCGCTCGCCACCCGATAAAGATTTCACTGGTGAAGTTGCTCTTGCGGGTGAAAACAAGAAGTCACCCAAATAGCTCTTAACGTGCTGACGCTTGTTGCCAATTTCGATCCACTCGCTGCCCGGACTGATGAAGTCTTCTAAGGAAGCTTCCAAGTCGAGGGCGTTGCGCATTTGGTCAAAGTAGGCCACTTGCAAGTTGGCACCTTGCCGAATTTTTCCGCTGTCGGCCTCAAGCTCGCCCAGAATCATTTTCAAGAGCGTGGTTTTGCCTGCGCCGTTAGGGCCCAGCAAACCAATCTTGTCGCCGCGAAGCAGTGTGGCTGTAAAGTCTTTCAAAATGACCTTCACATCACCTTCGGGCGAGGTGAAAGATTTGCAGACATCCGTCAGTTCTGCCACCAATTTGCCAGTGGGCGCGCCAGAGGCCACTTCCATGCGAACGCGGCCCACTTGTTCTCTGCGCGCGCTGCGAGTGGCGCGCAAATTCT
>CAXNGF010000134.1:0-5672 GCA_964201905.1 Limnohabitans sp.
AGACAGGGTGGCGGCTCAGGGCTAATTGCTTTAGAGCAAAGACTGAACAAGGTCTTCAAGAAGCTTGCGCAAGGTGTTGATCTTGCGCGGCTTTTTTATTTTGGTACACTGTTGCAAGTTTCTATGAGACTCGCCAATTGCCGAATGACTTTGAGCCTCGAAAGTAATGCTTTGAATCCACTAAATCGCCTGTTTTCCTGCCGTGTTTTCAAACCATGTTTGCCTCTGTGCATCTTGGCCTTGATGTCACTTTCAACCTATGCGGCAGACAACGACAACGCGCGAAAACCAGTTGCCGCCAAAAAACCGGTCGTTTCTGCACAAAACACGGCCAAACCTTCACCCAAAGCCTCGGCCAAAAACACCTCTAAACCTCGTAAATCTGTCAAGCAAAAGACCACAGACACAAGACCATCTTTTGGCCGCATTGCTGGTTTACAACAAGGCGGTGACCTTCTCGATTTGCGCTCAAGCGTGGCACTTGTCATCGATCAAGATACACACGAAGTTTTAATTCGCAAGAACGATCAGGCCGTTTTGCCAATCGCCTCCCTCACCAAACTCATGACAGGTTTGGTCATCAGCGATGCCAACTTGGTTCAAAGCGAAATGATCACCATCACCCAAGATGATGTGGACACCGAAAAGGGCAGCACTTCTCGTTTGGCTGTTGGCTCTGTTCTCAGCCGTGGTGATTTGTTGCACCTGGCCTTGATGGCCAGTGAAAATCGCGCCGCACATGCCCTAGGCAGAACTTTTCCGGGTGGCATGCCCTTGTTCGTGAAAGCCATGAACGATCGCGCTAAAGAACTCGGCATGTCCTCTACACACTACGTCGAACCTACAGGGCTGTCCAGCCGCAACCAATCCAGCGCTACAGATCTGGCAGTGCTGGTCGGTGCTGCCTATGACGTGCCCTTGCTGCGCGAACTCTCCACATCACCTGGCCGAGAGGTGGCAGTGGGTCGTCGAACACTTCAATACAACACAACCAACAGACTTGTTAAAAGCCCAAATTGGGACATCGGTTTGCAAAAGACGGGCTACATCTCTGAAGCTGGTCAATGTTTGGTCATGCAAACCAAGGTGGCTGGTCGCAAAATAATCATGGTATTTTTGGACTCAGCTGGCAAATTAAGCCGAATTGCAGACGCTGAGCGAGTTCGACGTTGGGTCGAAAATCAAAATGCACGCAGCACGCTCGCCTCAGCCAATACGGCCGGTTAATTGCACCTAGCCGTCAAGGCATCAATCCTTGTAACCAAGGGCCTGCGATATAGATTCGGCAGTTCCTTGCAATTTAGCCAACCAGGCTTCGTCTAATCGATCAGCAGGTGCTGAAATTGAAAGCCCTGCCAGCAGTTTGCCCTGGTCATCGTAAATCCCGGCTGCAATACAGCGCACACCTAATTCCAGTTCTTCATTGTCCCGTGCAATGCCATATTGGCGAACCTTTGACAGCTCACGCTCCAAAACCTGAAGTTGCGTAATGCTATTTTTGGTGTGACCGTTTAAGCCAGTGCGTGTGGCGTAGCTTCTAACCTTCATGGGTTCATCGACAGATAAAAACAACTTACCCACGGAAGTAAGGTGCAAGGGTGCACGGCCGCCAATGGCCCTCACCACTTGCATGCCTGACCTCTCGCTGAAGGCTCTTTCGATGTAAACAATTTCATCACCCTGACGCATGCTCAAGTTAACAGGTTGCTGAATCTGTTTGTGCAAATCACGCATGGGAGCAAGTGCGGCATCGCGCACATTCAGGCGGGCTTTGACCAAATTGCCCAACTCAAGCATGCGCATACCTAAGCGATAGTTGCCTGGTTCGGGGCGATCTACAAAACGGCCGATGGTCAAGTCGTTCAAGATGCGGTGTGCGGTGGAAGGGTGTAGGCCTGTTTTTTCACTGATCTCCTTCAGTGAAATGGCATCTTCTCTAGAGGCCAATACATCCATGAGTGAAAACAAGCGCTCGATAACTTGAATGGTCGGTGCTGCTGGCTGGTGCGCTTCAGCTTTTCTCATGGGACTGAACCTCGGTCTATTTGTGAAATTGTATTTTACAAGATGAAATTGGGTTTTGTCTTTCCATGGATCAAAGCGTTGGGAAATGGGCTTGCCATTGGTCGTTTTGAAGACTCTCGCAGGGTGTAAAGCGCTCTTTGTATTGCATTTTGGGGCTGGCACCAATCCAATAGCCCATGTAGACGTAAGGCAGTCCCAAGTCTTTGGCCTGTTGAATTTGCCAGAGTACGCCATACGTGCCGTAGCTGGCATGTTCCTCCGGGGCATAAAAGGTGTACACCGCAGAAAGTCCTTGATTTAAGACATCGACAATGCTGACCATTTTGAGCTCACCCACCTCGTTTGTCGCACTGGTTTCTCTGAATTCAACCAACCTGGAATTGACTCGGCTTTGAAGCAAAAACTGCTTGTATTGCTCAACGCTGTCTTGGTCCATACCGCCGCCAGAATGACGGCTGTTTTGATAGCGCAAATACAAGTCGTAATGCTCGCTTTCAAAACCTAAGCGGGACACGCGCGCCACCAAATTTTGATGTTTTTGAAAGGCACGCTTTTGACTTTTGTTCGGCTTGAACTCATTGCACAGCACACGCATTGGCACACACGCTTGGCAGCCGTCGCAATAAGGCCGGTAGGTGAAGAGGCCGCTTCTTCGGAAGCCGCGCTCGACCAAGTCTGAATACACATCGGTTTGAATTAAATGGCTGGGTGTTGCCACCTGAGATCGAGCTTCACGGCCATCAAGGTAGCTGCAAGGGTAGGCCGCAGTAGCATAAAACTGCAGCGTGCTGAAGGGCAGATCCTTAAGGTGTGTCATGGCGCACCCGTCCGCCAAACATCCCAGTCAATTTGGGCATTTTTCCAATCGGGGCTTGTGAGTTGCAAGGCTGGCACACTTTGAGTTAAAAATGCGGCGCGAGACATTTCGCTGGCTCCCATAGATGCAAGGTGAGCGGTATTTTGCTGACAATCTATGGCTTGAATATTGTGTTGATTGCAGACATGGACCAGTGCTGCCAACGCCATTTTGGAGCCATCGCTGATGGTGCTGAACATGGACTCGCCAAACACTGCCTTGCCAATGCCAACAAAGTAGAGGCCTGCCACCAAGTGGCCATCAAGCCATGTTTCGGCGCTGTGGGCGTAGCCTGCGCGGTGTAACTCTTTGTAGGCAGCCACCATGGCCGGCACAATCCATGTTCCTCTTTGACCCTCTCTGGGGCTTTGCGCGCAGGCTTCTATCACGTCGTCAAACGCACGGTCAAAACACAATTCAAATTTGGGATGTGCCGAATACTTGGCAAGTGTTTTGCGCAAAGATCGGTGAAGTTTGAAGTGTTTGATTTGTAGCACCATGCGGGGATCTGGGCTCCACCACAACACCGGTTGATCGGGGTTGAACCAAGGAAACACGCCATTGGCATAGGCCTCTAGAAGACGATCAACGCCTAAATCGGCACCGGCTGCCAGCAAACCTGGCGCCTCGGTGTCTTTGCCCCATGCGTTTTCTACAGGGGGCAATGGTGAATGGCTTTCAATCCATGGAAGATGATGTTGGAGGGTGTCTGCGGACATGTTTCCAGTTTATGCTAATGCATATGAAACTTTACAACTACTTCCGTTCCTCAGCGTCTTTTCGAGTCCGAATTGCACTGCACTTGAAGGGCTTGCCCTTTGAATATATCCCAGTTCACATTGCCAAGGGCGAGCACAAACTAGCAGCCTACAGCGATGTGGCTGCTGACAACCTCGTCCCTAACTTGGTCGTTGATGGTGAACACCTTAGTCAGTCTATGGCCATCATTGAATACCTAGATGAAACCCACCCAGAGCCCGCATTGTTGCCAACCGATGTTTTGAGCAAAGCGCGTGTTCGCGCCTTGGCCCAATCAATCGCTTGTGAAATCCACCCTATTAACAACCTGCGTGTCCTTAAGTACCTAAGCGGCACACTGGGTTTGAGTGAAGACCAAAAAAACACGTGGTATCGCCATTGGGTTAGGGATGGGCTAGAGGCTTTTGAACGGCAATTGGCCCAGGGCCCTCAATCGACATACTGTTTTGGCCACACACCCACAATGGCCGATTGTTGCTTGGTACCGCAAATTTTCAATGGCAAAAGGTTTGAGGTCAGCTTTGATGGCTTGCCCCTCACCATGGCAGCATTCGATGCGTGCATGAAATTGGATGCCTTCCAAAAATCCCAACCTTCTGCCTGCCCAGATGCAGCCTAAAGGATTGATAGGATTTCAACCCGAATGGCCCGCACCGCACTTTGTACGGGCCCTCATGACCACCCGAGAAGGCGGTGTTTCAAGACAGCCTTGGTCATCCCTTAACCTGGGCCTGATGTCCGGTGATGAACCTCGCCAAGTCCTTGCCAATCGAGGCTTGGTTCAAAGTGCTATGGGTGTGCCTGCGGTTTATCTCAAGCAAGTCCATGGTGTCAATGCAGTGACCATTGACGCACAGACCCCTTCAGGGCTTGAGGGAGATGTGGGGTGGACCACTCAAAGTGGTATTGCGTGCGCCATGATGGCTGCCGATTGTTTGCCTATTTTGGTTTGTCACCCTCAGGTTAAGTGGGTTGCTGCGGCGCACGCTGGTTGGCGTGGCCTTGCGGGAGGCCATGGTCATGGTGTGGTTGAAACTTTGGGCCAAGGTGCAAAAGAACATGGGCTTTCCACACAAGAGTGTATGGTTTGGTTGGGCCCCTGTATTGGGCCGACTGCATTTGAAGTGGGGCAGGATGTGCTTGACGCTTTCAAATCAAAGCAACACCCGTCTCTTGAAACAATGCGGCTTGAAGATTTTTTTGTAGCGCAGGGTGAGGGTAAGTTTTTGGCCGATTTGGCGGGCCTTGCAAGGTGGCGGCTAAAAGCGGCGGGCTTTCAAGTCATTTGCGGTAACGACAGCTCCTTGGCTTGGTGCACTTATCGCCAAGAATCAAAATACCACTCTCACAGGCGCGATGCCGTGCGCAAAGGCGGTTCGGGGCGCATGGCGGCTTACATCTGGATTACAGCTTAGTTTCCTGAGTGGCTGAAGGCTGAGACTTTTCTGCCAAAGTTTCGTGTCCATTTTGTGACCTGGCCAGCTCGGATGCTTCGTGCTCGAGTGCCAATCTGGCCTTCTTGCGACGAGGCGAGCCCATGATGTAAATAATTATTGATGTTGGAAGGATCCCGTAAAGAATGAAGGTGACAATCCCACCTAGGACAGTTCCATTTGTGTTGGCGGCCTCGGCCACGCTCATCATTAGAGCGACGTAAATCCAAGCAATTGCAACGATGTACATGGGTATTTATTTGAACAATGACAGGAGAAGAGCACATGACAAATTCCCAAAACGAATTTTGGTCACGCGCTGGCGAAGAGTTTCAGCAAAACCTGGCTAAAAGCTGGGGTCAGGCCATGCAAACTTTTCAGACTATGGATCTTGGCGGTATTGTGCCTCCTGCACAAGAAGCTGCGCCGCAGATAACTTTTTCTCAGGAAAAGTTAAAGGAATTACAGGCCGCTTATTTAGAAGAAGCCACCGCGCTCTGGAATCATGGCCTGGAATCCAAACATGACATTAAGGATCGGCGTTTTTCAAGTGAGGCATGGACGTCCAATCCCATGGCCGCTTTCACGGCGGGCTCTTA
>CAXNGF010000135.1:0-5666 GCA_964201905.1 Limnohabitans sp.
CGACATCTTGAACCCCGTCCAAGGTAATGGCAGTTATGCAGAAGACCTGCCCTTGTTTGGCGGCATGAACATTTGGAAAGCTTGTCCTCGCATCATTGAAGTCTTAGGTGAAAGCAATCGGCTCATGGCCACCTACGGCATCACCCACAGCTACCCACATTGCTGGCGCCACAAAACGCCTGTCATCTACCGCGCTGCAGCCCAGTGGTTCGTGCGCATGGACGAAGGTCTTGGTGTTTTCACGAAAGACAAAGCACCTCAAACTTTGCGGCAGCTGGCCCTTGATGCCATCGACCAAACCAAGTTCTATCCCGAAAACGGCAAGACGCGTTTGCGCGACATGATTGCCAACCGACCTGACTGGTGCATTTCTCGTCAGCGCAGCTGGGGCGTGCCCGTGCCCTTCTTCCTACACAAAGATTCTGGTGAGTTGCATCCCCGCACTATGGAAATTTTGGACCAAGCTGCCAACATCGTTGAAGAAGGTGGCATTGAAGCATGGAGCCGTGTCACTGCAGAAGAAATTTTGGGGGAAGCCGATGCGTCCAACTTTACCAAGAGCACCGACATTCTGGAAGTGTGGTTTGACTCTGGCTCCACTTTCCAACACGTATTGCGCGGCAGTCACAAAGATGCGTACGATCGCAAGCCCTTCCATGACGCGGGGCCTGAAGCCGACTTGTACTTAGAAGGCCACGACCAACACCGCGGATGGTTCCACAGCTCTTTATTACTGGGTTGTGCTTTGTACGATCGCGCACCCTATCGCGGTTTGCTAACGCATGGGTTCGCCACCGATGGCCAAGGCCGCAAGATGAGCAAGAGCTTGGGCAACGTGATGGCACCGCAAGAGATCAGCGACAAGATGGGCGCAGAAATTGTGCGCTTGTGGGTAGCCTCCACCGATTACTCGGGCGACCTCAATATTGACGACAAAATTTTGGCGCGCGTGGTCGATGCCTATCGCCGCATTCGCAACACCCTGCGTTTCTTGTTGGCCAACGTCAGCGATTTCGACCCTGCCAAAGACAGCGTGGCCGAAGCCGACCTGTTAGAAATCGATCGCTTTGCCTTGAGTCGCGCAGCGCAATTACAAGCCGATATCTTGGCGCACTTCAAGGTTTATGAATTCCACCCTGTGGTGTCCAAATTGCAAATCTATTGCTCAGAAGATTTGGGCGCGTTTTATTTGGACGTATTGAAAGATCGCCTCTACACCAACGCTCCCAAGTCATTGGCCAGGCGCTCTGCGCAAACTGTGCTGTACCGCATTACCCACGCTATGCTGCGCTTGATGGCACCGTTCTTGAGCTTTACCGCCGAAGAGGCATGGCAATCTTTTGGTACGTCCGAATCTATCTTCATGGAAACTTTCAGCGACTTGGGCACACCCAATGAAGCGCTGCTGGCCAAGTGGGCACGCATTCGCGAAATTCGCGATCAAGTGAACAAGGACATTGAAGCCCTTCGCGCCGATGGCAAAGTGGGTGCCTCACTGCAAGCTTCAGTGAACTTGCAAGTCGGGCCCGAAGACCATGCCTTGTTGGCCAGTTTGGGCAATGACTTGAAGTTTGTGTTTATCACTTCGCAACTTGTTTTAGAGGCAGGTTCCGATTTGGTCGCCAAGGTGTCTGTCAGCCAAGACACCAAGTGTGAGCGTTGCTGGCATTACGCCCCCGACGTGGGCGTGAATCCTGCACACCCCACACTGTGCGGACGTTGCGACAGCAACTTGCACGGCGCGGGTGAATCGCGTCTATTTGCGTAAATAGCTTAAAGCATGGCACGCAACAAAAATACTTTCAAGTCAGGCTCGGGCGTCTGGCTCTGGTTGGGCGTTGCGCTCATCACACTCTTGCTAGACCAGCTCACCAAAATTGCTGTGGTAGGCGCATTCCAGTTGGGTGAAACTTTGCCCATGACATCCTTCTTCAATTTGGTCCGCGTGCACAACCCCGGTGCCGCGTTTTCTTTCTTGGCTGATGCAGGGGGTTGGCAACGCTGGTTCTTCACAGGACTAGGGGTTGTGGCAGCCTTGGTGATGGTTTATTTGCTGCGCATGCATGCTGGCCAAACTTTGTTTTGTCTGGCCTTGTCTCTGCTGCTGGGTGGGGCCGTCGGCAATGTGATCGATCGTGTGCTTTACGGCCACGTGATTGATTTTTTTGACTTCTATTACGGCGCTTGGCACTTCCCTGCTTTCAACGTAGCAGACAGTGCCATTACATCTGGTGCAGGCCTGCTTATTTTGGACGAGTTGCTTCGCGTTCGTCGCGGCAAATAAATCAAGCACCCAGCAAAAAGGGCACTTGTCTAAGTGCCCTTTTCTTTGCCGAAAAAAAGTTTTTTCTTGGCAATATCCCGCGACTTACAGCGTGAGAATGGTGCAACCCGTTGTTTTGCGAGCTTCTAAAGCACGGTGTGCTTCTTGCACTTGGGCCAATGGGAAGGTCTGGTCAATGTGAATTTTCACTTTACCGCTTTGCACCACAGCAAACAAATCATCGGCCATGGCTTGCGTGCTTTCGCGCGTGGTGATGTGGCTGAACAAGGTTTGGCGTGTGACATACAAAGAACCTTTTGCACCCAAAACACCCGGTGCAAATGGCGGCACTGCACCAGAAGCATTGCCAAAAGTTGCCATCAAACCAAAAGGCCGCAAGCAGTCGAGCGATTTGTCCCAGGTGTCTTTGCCCACAGAGTCATAGACCACTTTCAAACCTTTGCCGCCTGTGATTTCTTTCACGCGGGCTAAGAAGTCGTCGGTGCTGTAGTTGATGCAATGCTCTGCGCCGTTGGCCAAGGCAATTTGACATTTGGCATCTGAGCCTGCCGTACCAATCATGTTGAAACCCAAAGCCTTGCCCCATTGGCAAGCAATGAGACCCACACCACCAGCAGCCGCATGAAATAACACATGGTCACCAGCCTGCAGGCCTTCAACAGGGCGCGTCTTCATCAACAGGTATTGGGCAGTGAGGCCCTTAAGCATCATGGCTGCGCCGGTTTCAAAAGAAATGTCATCCGGCAGCTTGCAAACGCATTTGGCAGGCATCACACGCTCTTCGCAGTAGCTGCCTGGGGGTTGGCTGGAATAAGCGGCACGATCGCCGACCTTGAGGTGTGTCACGCCTTCGCCCACAGCTTCCACAATGCCTGAGGCTTCCATGCCCAACTTCAAAGGCATGGGCAAGGCATACAGGCCGCTGCGTTGGTAAACGTCAATGAAGTTCAAGCCAATGGCTTTGTGACGGATGCGAATTTCGCCAGGACCGGGCTGACCCACTGTTACGTCAACCAATTTGAGTTGTTCTGGGCCACCGTTTTGGTCGATTTGGACAGCTAAGCTCATGCGTTTCTCCTAGAAAATGAAAATTGAGGTGTGTTTGGCGAGTAAGCCAAAATTACTTTGACCGCTACTTTGCCACGAATTCAATGACCCTGCGTGACAACACAAGGCTTGCGTTGCCGTTAAAGTCTCGGTCATGACACAAAAACTCTCGTTTGGCACTGCGCTCATGCTCACCGTTCCGCCCCTGCTTTGGGCGGGCAACGCCGTGGTAGGCCGGTTGGTGAGTGATTTGGTACCGCCCATCACCCTCAATTTTTTGCGTTGGGTAATTGCTTTTTTTATCCTACTGCCCTTAGCGTGGCATTTGCTTAAACCTAGCAGCCCTCTCTGGCCCTACTGGCGCCGTTTTGCATTGCTAAGTTTGTTGGGCGTGGGGTGCTACAACGCACTTCAGTATTTAGCCCTTCAAACTTCCACGCCCTTGAATGTGACCCTGGTGGCGGCCAGCACCCCCGTTTTCATGCTGGCCATCGGCGCCTTGCTATTTAAGACGCCTGTGCGGCGTGCTCAGTGGCTGGGGGCCGTACTTTCCATTGCGGGTGTATTGGTAGTTTTGTCGCGCGGCGATGCAGAGCAACTGCTGCAAGTGAGCTTTGTGATTGGCGACATTTATATTTTGCTGGCCACTGCCTGCTGGGCACTTTACAGCTGGCTCTTAACGCAGCGCAACGAACCCGACGAGATTCGAAGCAATTGGGCAGCCTTTCTCATGGCACAGGTGGTATTTGGGCTTGGCTGGGCGGGCATGTTTACAGGCGCCGAATGGGCGCTTACCGATGCGCACATTACTTGGGGTCAACCCCTTTATGCGGCGCTGGCCTTTGTGGCCATCGGTCCGGCGGTGCTGGCTTACAGATGCTGGGGCTTGGGCGTGCAAACTGCGGGGCCAGCGGTGGCGGGCTTCTTTTCCAACCTCACACCGCTGTTCACCGCCATCATGTCGACTGTTTTTTTAGGCGACCTGCCTAAGATCTATCACGTTGTGGCTTTTGGCCTCATCGTGAGTGGTATTTTGGTTTCTTCCAGGCGCTGAATCAGTACGTGCCTGGATAGGCGCCACCATCGGTCAAAAAGTTTTGGCCGGTAATGTAAGAAGCCTGTTGGCTGCAAATGAATGCACACAGCGAGCCAAATTCTTGCGGTGTACCGTAACGGCCAGCCGGCACCAGCGCTTGTTGTTGCGCGCGAATTTCAGCGACTGACTTACCTGTCTTTTGCGACATAACTTCCACAGTGCTGCGAATTCGATCCGTGTCAAATTTGCCAGGCAAGATGTTGTTGATGGTGACACCTTGCGCTGCAATTTTGGTGCGCGCAACGCCTGCAACGAAACCTGTCAAGCCACTTCTTGCGCCATTGGACAAGCCCAGAATGTCAATGGGCGATTTGACTGAACTTGAGGTGATATTCACGATACGGCCAAAGCCCCTTGCCGCCATGCCATCGACAGTGGCCTTGATGATTTCAATGGGCGTGAGCATGTTGGCGTCCAAGGCTTTGATCCAAGCTTCGCGGTCCCAACTGCGAAAGTCACCAGGGGGTGGGCCGCCTGCGTTGGTCACCACAATGTCAAAGTCTTTACCAGGGCCACTGGCCACAGAAAACAAAGCGGCTCGGCCAGCTTCCGTGGTGATGTCAGCCGCCACTGGCAGCAGCTTTACGCCGGGCGCTTCTTTTTGCAAATCTGTCACTGCTTGGTTCAACACTTCTGCACCCCGCGCCACCATCACCACATTCACACCTTCTAAGGCCAGTGCACGTGCACAGCCCCAGCCTAAACCTTTGCTTGCACCGCCTACCAAAGCCCACTTGCCCTTGATGCCTAAATCCATGATGACTCCTTCAAAAACCTAAGACCACTCTGGTCAAAATTAATTAACAAACCCAAGAAAAATTGTGTTGCTTGGGTTGGCTTCAGAAACCAACCGCCTGCCCATCACGCCTTGGATCGGAAGCAGCAACATAACCCTGTACTTTGGGGTCACCCATTCGCCAAATGAATTGACCAGCACCAAAGTCTTGGTAAGAGTCATTGATCACTTCAAGCTCATGGCCCAAATCGTTCAAGCCTTGAACGGTGTTGCTGTCCATATTGGATTCGGCATTGATAGACAAGCCCGCGTTGTAGCGCCAGCGCGGTGCGTCACAAGCCGTTTGCGGGTTTTGAGCATAGTCAAGCATGCGCACCAAGGTTTGCATATGCCCTTGAGGCTGCATGTTGCCTCCCATCACGCCATAACTCATGACAGGTTGTCCGTTTTGCGTGTGGAATGCAGGACTGTTGGTTTGGAAGGGTTTCTTACCTGGCGCGACC
>CAXNGF010000136.1:0-5639 GCA_964201905.1 Limnohabitans sp.
CAATGAGTTGTGCCCCTTGCTATCACCCGGAGACGTGATCATTGATGGCGGTAACACCCTGTACCGCGATACGCAGCGACGCATTGATTCACTGGAGGGTACGGGCATTTTGTATGTAGGCACTGGCGTGAGCGGTGGTGAAGAGGGCGCTTTAAAAGGGCCCGCTTTGATGCCAGGCGGTTCAGCTGAAGCATGGCCTATCGTCAGGCCGTTTTTGCAAGCCATTGCCGCCAAGACTGACGATGGCCAGCCTTGTTGCGAATGGATGGGCCCTGGCGGTGCAGGGCACTTTGTGAAGATGGTGCACAACGGCATTGAGTATGCAGACATGCAAATGATTTGCGAAGCCTATGCGCTCATGAAAAACTTAGGCATGACACCCATGCAAATGAGCACAGTTTTCCGTGAATGGGGCCAAGCTGAGTTAAGCAGTTATTTGATCGACATCACCGCCGACATCTTGGCCTTCAAGGATCCCGAAACGGGCAATGCATTGGTTGAAATGATTTTGGATACGGCCGAGCAAAAAGGCACTGGCAAATGGACCAGCCAAGTGGCCTTGGATTTAGGTGTGAGTGCGCCCACCATTGCCGATGCGGTGTTTGCGCGCACCCTGAGTGCGTTGCAGCCTGAACGCGTGGTGGCTTCTAAAGTACTCAAAGGGCCTTTGCCCCAGGCCGGTCAAAATTTAGAACTGGTCTTACCCAAAATTCAAAAGGCTTTGTTGGCTGCCAAAATTTGCGCCTATGCCCAAGGTTTTGCTTTGATGAAAGCCGGCGACAAAGAACACGATTGGCAATTGCCCATGGACAAAGTGGCTTCTGTTTGGCGCGCAGGTTGCATCATTCGCGCCCATTTGCTGGAAGACGTTCGCCGCGCGTTTGCTAACAATCACAATCTCACCAACTTGATGATTGATGATCACTTTGCACGTCTCATGGCCGAATGCCAGCAGGACCTGCGAGAGGTGGTGGCCATTGCCGCCATGAGCGGTGTGGCAGTGCCTGCGTTCATGAGCGCCTTGAGTTATTACGACGCTTACAGAACCGAGCGATTGCCCGCCAACTTGCTGCAAGCACAGCGTGATTACTTTGGTGCTCACACTTACCAACGTGTGGACAAGCCCGGCAAGTTTCACACGCAATGGCCGAAGAACGTTTAGCCATGAACTTCAATTTGGAGCTGGTGGCTGCTATGGCCATGTTTGCCTTTGTGACCTCTGTTACCCCAGGACCCAACAACATGATGCTGTTGGCTTCAGGGGTGAACTTTGGCGTGAAACGCACTTTGCCGCACTGGCTGGGCGTGTCGCTTGGTCACTTTGTCATGTTGCTGTTGGTGGGTGCGGGCTTAGAAAGTTTGTTGAAGGCGTATCCTTTTGTCTACCAAGTGATGAAGGTGGTGGGTTTTGCTTATTTGGTTTATTTGGCTTGGGGTGTGGCACGCAGTGGGGCACCACGGCGCAATGGCGAGGAAGCCGTACAGCCCATCACATTTTTTGGGGCTGCGGCTTTTCAGTGGGTCAATCCAAAAGCTTGGATCATGGCCGTTGGTTATTTCAGCAATTACATGCCTACCGATGCATCACTCACATTTGTGGTGCTGACTTGCATGATGTTCAGCGCCATCAATTTTCCCAGTGTGGGTTTGTGGGTTTGGTTAGGGGCCAAGCTAGAGCATTATTTACAAAGAGACAGAGTTCGTCGATTGTTCAATTGGACAATGGCCTTGCTATTGATTGCCTCTATGATCCCTGTTTTATTTGTTTGACTTTGGTGTATTTAAAAATTGAAGTGAGTGATTGATATGAAAAAAATCATCGGTCTTTTGGCCTTTTCTTTTTTAAGCGTAGCAGCCCAAGCTGGCCGTCCAATGAGTGTGGACGATGCCAACGTGAACGACAAAGGTGTAGCGCACGTTGAAACTTATTGGTCGCGGAGTGCCGATGGTTCGCGCACTTTCACTGTTGCGCCCACCTACTCACCCATACAAGGACTTGACTTGATTGCTATTGACACCAGAACTGCAGCTGGCGGCCCCCACAGTCAAACGCTTCAAGCCAAATTGCAAGTCACTGCTGTGCGAGATGAAGGCTGCTACTTTGCTTGGGTGTTGGGTGCCACAGTCTGGCAAAAGGGCGATGGTCAAAAATCATTTGTTGCGGCCAATGGCAGTTGCAACATTTTGGGTGGCTCGCTTCACAGCAGTTTGGTAAGCACTCGCGATGGCGAGGGCCGAGATACGCCTAGCTTGGGCTTGGCTTGGGAACAAAACTTAGGTGCTTGGACAGGTCATGTCGAATCAGTGGCGCAACGTGGTTCAAAACCTTTGGTTGGCATAGGTTTACGCAAAGAAGTGATGCCCGGTTTGCAATTGGATGGCACTTGGGGCAAACAGGGTGGCAAGGCAGTCTTCAGCCTTGGCTCGAAGTTCACGTTCTAAAAAAGGGGCTGCTAATTTTGGACCCTGACTCGGCAAAGCGATTTGATTCAGCTATTTGCCATACAGGCTTGGGCCAACGCCTCTGCCACTTTGATGCCATCCACGCCGGCCGACAAAATACCACCGGCGTAACTGGCGCCTTCACCTGCAGGGTAAAGGCCTTGTGTGTTCAAACTTTGAAGGTTCTCGCCGCGGGTCATTTTGAGCGGTGAAGATGTGCGCGTTTCTACCCCTGTGAGCATCGCATCTTGCATGTCATAGCCCTTTATTTTTCGACCAAAAACTGGCAAAGCTTCGCGCATGGCGGCAATGGCGTAGCTGGGCAACACTTGCGCCAAGTCACCCAGGCTCACACCAGGTTTGTAGGAGGGCAACACTTCGCCAAATTCTTTGGAGCAACGCGCCGCTAAAAAGTCACCCACCAATTGTCCGGGTGCGGTGTAGTTTTCTCCGCCCGCCACATAGGCTTTAGATTCCAGTTGCCGTTGCAACACAATGCCCGACAAGGGGTGATAGGCCTTCGGTGTTTGCTGCGCCATGGCCTGTGCTTGGGCGGCCCACTTCAAACCATCTTGTTCGCCAAACGCTGCTAGCCATGAGGCAATGTCTAGCGGGTAATCGGAAGGCTCGATGGCCACCACCATACCGGCGTTGGCATTGCGTTCGTTGCGTGAGTATTGGCTCATGCCGTTGGTGACCACACGGCCCGCTTCGCTGGTAGCCGCTACCACCGTGCCGCCAGGGCACATGCAAAAGCTGTAAACGGCGCGGCCGTTTTGCGCGTGGTGAACCAATTTGTAATCGGCAGCACCAAGCAATGGGTGGCCTGCATGGCGGCCCCATCGCGCTGCATCGATCACACTTTGTGGATGCTCAATGCGCACGCCCACTGAGAAGGCTTTGGCTTCCATGTAGACCCCGCGCTCGTACAGCAATGTGAAGGTGTCGCGGGCACTGTGGCCCAAGGCCAGCACCACATGTTTCGTGGCCAAGTAAGTGCGCTTGCCGGTGTTGCGATCTTCCATGTGCAAGCCAGTGACTTGTCTGCCTGCACCTGAGGTTTCAATGTCGATGTCGATCACACGTTGCTCAAAGCGAATTTCGCCCCCCATGGCAATGATTTGCTCCCGCAAGTTTTCTACCACTTTGACCAATTTGAAGGTCCCAATGTGCGGGTGTGCCGCAAACAAAATGTCAGCGGGTGCACCAGCTTGTACAAATTCGTTCATGACCTTGCGGCCCAAATGGCGTGGGTCTTTGATTTGGCTGTAAAGCTTGCCATCGGAAAAAGTGCCAGCGCCGCCTTCACCAAACTGCACATTGCTTTCGGGGTTGAGTGTTTGCTTGCGCCACAAACCCCAGGTGTCTTTGGTGCGCTGGCGCACAGGGCTGCCGCGCTCAATGACGATGGGCTTGAAGCCCATTTGCGCCAAGCTCAAGGCTGCAAAAATACCGCAAGGTCCAAAGCCCACCACCACTGGGCGCTGGCCTTCTTTCAGACCAAAATGGGCAGGCGCATGGCAGGGTGCCTGCCATGTCATGTTGGGTGTTGCTTGAATGTGAGGGTGCTTGGGAAACTGAGCAAGCAGCTGCGCTTCGTCTGCAGCGTTTTTCAAAGTGACATCGACAATGAACACGGCCAATAACTCGACTTTGCGTGCATCGAAGCTTCGCTTGAAAACCTGCAATTGGTCGATTTCGTCTGAATCGATGCCCAAGGCTTGCGCAGACAGTTTTCTCAATGCAGCTTCAGGGTGTGGCGCTGGAATGCGGTCTTCGTCTGTTTCGGACGGCGCGTCTGATGCTCGGCGAACTTCGACCGGCAAAGCGGTCAAGGGCAGTTTCAGTTCTGAAATTCGAATCATGGCTAGCGGTGGTTGGGCTTGTGGTTATCAAGCAGACCGAGCCATTATCGCCCGTTGTTGAATTAATTGGGCAAGAAGCCTTCAATCGACAAGTAACGCTCGCCCGTGTCGTAGTTGAAGCCAAGCACGGTTGCACCAGCAGGTAAATCTTTCAATTTCTGTGCAATCGCAGCCAAGGTAGCGCCCGAAGAAATGCCTACCAATAGACCTTCTTCGCGTGCTGAGCGGCGTGCATATTCTCTCGCGTCTTCGGCTTCCACTTGAATCACGCCATCAAGCAAACTTGTGTCGAGGTTTTTAGGAATGAAGCCAGCGCCAATGCCTTGAATGGGGTGGGGTGCCGGCGAGCCACCCGAAATGACGGGTGAGGCCGTAGGCTCTACTGCAAAGACTTTGAGGTTTGGAAATTTGGCTTTCAAAACTTTGGCTGTACCAGTCAAATGGCCGCCAGTGCCAACACCTGTGATGATGGCATCAACACCATTCGGAAAGTCGGCCAAAATTTCTTGGGCTGTGGTGCGCACGTGAACATCCACGTTGGCAGGATTTTCAAATTGCTGTGGCATCCACGCACCAGGCGTGCTGGCTACCAATTCTTCAGCCCTAGCGATTGAGCCTTTCATGCCCTTCTCGCGAGGCGTTAGATCAAAAGAGGCACCATAGGCCAGCATCAAGCGGCGGCGCTCAATGGACATGCTGTCTGGCATTACCAAGACCAATTTGTAACCCTTGACCGCAGCCACCATGGCCAAGCCAATGCCGGTATTGCCCGAGGTCGGCTCGATGATGGTGCCGCCGGGTTTGAGTGCACCAGATTTTTCCGCATCTTCCACCATGGCCAAGGCAATGCGGTCTTTCACAGAGCCACCGGGGTTGCTGCGCTCAGATTTGATCCATACATTGGCATTGGCACCAAACAATTTGTTGATCCGAATGTGCGGCGTGTTGCCAATGGTCTGCAAAACGTTTTGAGCTTTCATGATTCTGATCCTTGAGTTGTTGTTGATGCCACTTGATTGCGCTTGCACTGATTTTGACCTACTTGAGCTGTCAATTTCTGCATATTCTGATGCCGTGGGGCGATAATGCGCTTGTGAAGCCTGCCAGACCGTCGCTGGTGCTAGTTAAGTTGTGGTGGCGCAAGCCGTTGCACCAATGCCATTGCGCAAGAGTTTCTTGGGCAATGGGCCGAAAGGCCGCACTGGAGGAACGTCCGGACTGCACAGGACAGCGTAGGAGGTAACACCTCTCCACCGAAAGGCCGCAAGGCACCAAGGTGAGGATTAGAGCAACAGAGACGAGCCGATTCAGTTCGGGTGAAACGGGCAATCT
>CAXNGF010000137.1:0-5627 GCA_964201905.1 Limnohabitans sp.
GACTCAAGGCCCGACAACCAATGTTCTCGGACTACGGTTAAGGGCAATGGCTCCGACAAACCAGCCTGTTCACACAAGGATTGCCATTGCGTCAACTCTTGCTTTAAACGCAGCAACATGCGTTCATCGGCTTCGTTGTCGGCTTGAAAAAAGCGTGCCATTAGGTCGTGCATCACAAAGCACCATTCAGCGGGCGTATGTTCGGCATTCAATTGAGCCAAGCTAGCGGACACTGCCTCTAACCACTGAGCCAGATAGCCCACCTTCAAAGCACTCAAACCAGAAACTTGAGGCAAGGGCAATACGCCATGCCATGCCTTCGTGCCCTCAATTTTGCCTTCACGATTACTTTCACTATTACCTTCAGCATGGCCGGCGGCATAACCCAAAATCAAACGTTGCAAACCGTAAGCCCAAGTGTTTTGATGGGCATTTGACAAGGTGCTGGGCACACCCCACTTTTGTCGGTGCGTTGGATTCAAGCCCCAGCGCACAGCAGCGTCCTGGAGCCAATTTTTCATAATTTGGACATCGGCCTCGTCCATTTGAAACTTAGCCTGCACGGCCGACACTTCAAACAGGCTTAGCCATTCAGACAAAGTGACCCTTGCCTCAGGCAGATTTAACAAAAACTCAAGCGCTTGAACCAGCGGCACATGTCGAGGGGTGGTGTCTGCCACTGAAAATGGAATGTGCCGGGGATGATGCTGTGGAAAGCGGCCAAACACCGCTTGAATGTGGGATGCAAAGGTGGCCATGTCGGGCACCATGACCATCACATCGTTCGGTTTCCAACTTGGTTGTTCGTCAAACCAAGCCCACAACCGGTCATGCAAGATTTCTACTTCGCGCTGTGCAGAATGCGCTTGAATCATTTGAATGCTGCCATCATCAACACAGATTTCGGGCTGTTGGGGCATGGCACTCAAGTTCAAAATGTCGGACTGTAATTTTTGCAAACGGGTTGGCGATGGCTGCTGAGCTGGGTCTACAAAAAAAGTTTGCTTGCTCATGACGCTCAAGGCGTTTTCAGGCTGATCAAAGCGCTCTAGCGCATGCAAATAATCTCGTCCTTGTTGCCCCCATGATGAAAGCAGCGAATGCTTCTGCGCCATCAAGTCCATGTCATGGCCCCAATATTCTTGGCAGGGGTTTTGCACCATGAGGATGATTTGACTCCAAGCGCTTAAAGCGGCCAAGGCTTCAACCACTTGCATGGGCAAGTTAGAGATGCCAAACACCACAATGCGAGGCGGCAAAGCTTCTGGTTTGACTGCGCCAACTTGTTGAACCTTGCGCAAGAACTGCGAATGCACGTCGGCCCGGGAAAGGCACTGAGATGCAAGGTCGGGATGTTGAGTTTGCAACACATCTTGTTGCAACAACTGCCACAATTGTGCTTGCCAAACTTGGTCGACTGGCATGGCTTTGCGCTCGCCTTGGTGCTGCAGCACAAATTGCCCTTTGGCCCAATCACTGAGCCAATCGGCGCGGTAGCTTTGATAACCGTCAAACACGTCGGCCACTTGCTGTGCCAATTGATAACGTTGCCGGCCTAATGGATCGTCTTTGACATAAGCCAGAAGAGGTTCAACCTGATGGGATTGGGCAAAATTGGGCAACATGCGCCACAGACGCCAGACCAAGGCTTGCTTGTCAAATGGCATGGCAACTGGCACCAAGGCTTGACCCAAAACCAAACGGTACATGCGCCAAATAAAACTTGAAGGCAACTCCATTTGCGTGGCAGCGCAAATACCCATCGCGCTGTCGTCGGCCAAGGCCATTTCGAGCCAGTGCTTCATGCCGTTGCTTTGCACGAGCAAGGTTTCGGGTACCAAGGGCGGCAAGGGCTTGTTATGAAACAGGCCAACTGTGAGATCGCGCAGGTCTTCTAGGCGGTTGCCATGGAACACCATGAATCCAGGTTGTAATGAGTTGGCCATAAAGGAAGAGCTTGCTTGTGAGCGTGAAACTTGTCTGAATTATGGGCTCAGCGCAGGCTCACTGGCTGATCCTGTCTACAAAAATTGATTCAAAACCCTTTGAAATTCATCGGCGGAAACCGGTTTGATGAGAAAGTCCTGCATCCCAGCTTTTTTTGCCTGAGCACGGTCTTCGTCTAGAACGTGAGCAGTCATGGCCACGATGGGTGTCATCTTCAAAGCTTCTGTCACTTCAATCCGCCTAATTTCGTGAGTAGCCGTTAGACCATCCATGCCAGGCATTTGCAAATCCATCAAAATCAAATCGTAGGAATCAGTTCGAATTTTCTGTAAGGCCACTTCACCGTTTTCTGCAATATCAACAGTGCATCCCAACTTTTCCAATGTCCAGATTGCCAATTGCTGATTCATCGGCGTATCCTCCACCACCAAAATTTTGCCCACGTGTTTGGTTTTAAGAGGACTGGATTTTGAAATCTCCTCACCAACTTCATCTCGTTGGGTCATGCTTGTGAGTGCGTTCTGAAGTTCCATTGCCGTGACGGGCTTGTATAAATTCAAGACACGAACACCTAAAGTTCTGGCTAAGGCACACAAATTTTGGACATCGTGATTCAAACCAAAGTCAGACAGAACGACCCAAGACAAGCTTCGCCACTTGCTGGCTTCTTGCGCTAGCAAATAAGCTGGCTCAATGAAAGCCAACATACTGTGATCAATGACCCACAGCGTTTGACGGTGAAGACCTTGCTTCAACCAGTCCTCTAAACAAGCCTGCAATGCAACGGGCGTCACAATTTCAAAAGGCTTAATTTGTTGGGCTGCCAATAAATTTCTGAGAATTTCTCTGGCAAAGGGATTGGACTCCACCAAAACCACATCCACGGAATGCGCAATAGCACTGAACCCAGTGGCAATTTGCTGCTTCGGAATGGTTTGCTTGGCTAGTAGTTCTGAAGTTGGTGTGTCAAACGTGGCCGTAAAAGAAAAACGGCTTCCACCTTCCCATTGCGATTCAACTTTGATTTCCCCTTGCATCAATTGCACCAAATTTTTAGCAATGGAAAGCCCCAGACCACTGCCTCCGTATTTGCGATTCACAGACGCATCGGCTTGGCTGAATGGGGAAAAAATAAGCTGTATTTTCTCAGCGGGTATACCGATACCCGTGTCAAGCACTTCAAAGGTACAAACCACTTGGCGCTCATTGAGCGATGTTTTTCTAACACTCAATTTGACCCAACCCGTCTCACTGAATTTCAATGCGTTGCCCAATAAATTTTGCAACACTTGCCCAAGTCTTAAGGGGTCTCCCATTAGCAATTGCGGCACATCGGGGTCGATGTCCAAGTACAAATCAATTTTTTTCTGTTCTGCTTGAAATGCAAAACCTTTGAGGGCCTGTTGACAGGCCGTGTGCAAATCAAACAAGGCTTGATCCAAGATGAGACGATTGGCACCTAATCGTGTGAAGTCTAAAATATCGTCAATCAGTCGCAACAGACTTTGAGAAGCTGTTCGTGACATTTCCAGATAGTCTTTTTGTTCTGGATTTAAGCGTGTCCCAAGAGCCAATTCGGTCATGCCCACCATGCTGTTGATGGGCGTCCTAATTTCGTGGCTCATTTGGGCTAAAAATGCCGATTTGGCTTGGTTGGCCGTTTCTGCAGCTTTCAACGCGTTGGACATGGCAAGTTGATCTTCCTCACGCCGTACCCAAATCGCGGCCACATGACGCGTCAAGAAATACGTGGCCAAAATCATCAAAATAGACAATCCAATGATGCCCTTCGAGGCAAGCCACCACTGCCACTCAACGCGAGTTCTTGAAATGGCAACTGCAACACTCAATGGCAGCTGGGCAGCGGTTCGATAATGCACGTCTAGCTTCTCAATGTCTAGATTGACATCTGTGAGCGTGTCGAAGTAGCGTCCAAAATCTTGATTCTTCGCCACCCTCTTGACAGCTGGCATCTCTTCAAAAACCTTGTCATGTGGGAACCATCTCTCAGAACTACTTGCCAAAATTCGGCCAGCGTAATCAAATACGTAAACTGCATCAAATTGATCATCCACAGAAGCAGAAAAACCCGCAATTAAATCTTCAGGGTTAATTAAGACCAACCATCTAACGACTTGCCCATCTGCGCGTTTCATGCGCATCGACAAGGGCAAAATAGCAATGTCTTTGACCCTGATATCTGCTCGATTCAGGTCGTACAAATTGCGTGCAGGCTGCCAACGACCTGCGGCCAAATCTTGTCCAACATCCCGCTCCAATCCCAGTTGCGCCCACTTGACGGACTGATTGACCATCCCATCCTCAGAGCTGGAAAGTACCAAGCCTTCTTCAGTCAGCATGGACAAGGAGCGAATGAAACTTGAATTTTCGATGGCAGATTTGAGCTGTGGCTGCGTTGGTGAACTTGGTGATGACCACTGATTGGCCACCGTCATGATGGATATAGAGGACGCCAGTGTTCGACTCACATGGTTGAACAAGATGCGCGTCAACAGTTCACCTCGTGCTTCATCTCGATCCAAGGTGTCTTGCCTGTCTTTCCAAAGGTAGATACCAGCAACCAAGACGATGAACACCGCCACAGCAAAACCAAATCGATAGACTCCCAGCGACGCGCCATGCATGGAAAGCGGTGAACTGAGCGGTGACTGGCTTTTCACAACAGTTCGCTCCTTATTTCAGCAAAACAATGGGCTCGAGATTGTTTGATTTAGCGAACTGCAGCAAGCGACCATCTTTCTTAATGAGACTCAAAAATACATCGACTCTCGTTTGCAAACTGTGATCTGCTTTTGCAAAAGCGTAGGCGTACTCGGTGGTGGTCATGCTGCTTGGCGCTTGAATGACTGCAGCCCAATCAGTCAAATCAATCATTCTCAAACTGTAGGGATAGTCAGTCATAAAGGCATCGGCTCTGCCCGATAAAACCTCTTGCTCCCTGGTTCCAGGGGGCTTAACTTTAAGCAGCATGGCTTTCTTCAAAGACTTGGACATGACAGCTTCCATGATCGTCCCAGCAGCAACAGCAATGACGCGCCCGGATTGATCCAGATTGTCCCAGTTCTGAAGACTTTCTTTGTTTTTCAAAGTGACTGCAAACAAGCCACTTTTAAGATAAGGCTGAGAAAACAGCAAGCGTGCCTGCCGCTCTTCCGTGATTCCAATGGCGTGTGTAGCAATGTCACAGCGATCTTGCTCTAGGGCATCGTAGAGTTGCGCAAAATTACTGTCGATATATTTCAACTTAACCCCAAGGTCTTTTGCCAGATCTTGCGTGATGGCGATGTCGATGCCACTAAGTTCTCGCGTTTTAGGATTTCGATAACTAATGCTGTAGTACTCGGGCCAGATACAAGCACGCAATTCTTTATTGGCCAAGACACGCTCGAGTCGGGTGGCTTGTGCCAATGTCTGAAAGGACAAAGACAAGCCAAGCGTTAAAACAAGGAGGGGCAGGAAGTTGGACCATGCGAACCGCAGCCCAGCCCGTATTTTTTTAAAGTAAGAGCCAAGGATTTTGAAAAGATTCATGGATAAGAATTCAATAGTTTTGTGTTTACTTTAAATTAAACACCAAAAAGCTCTTTAGTTCTAAATTATTCATTCTTTAGAATTAATTTGTGAGTTTACAGATTCGTGCGACAATCTGTACGTTGCCG
>CAXNGF010000138.1:0-5626 GCA_964201905.1 Limnohabitans sp.
CATGGCCAGTACCACATCAAATTCAGCGGCATGGCCCTGACTTTGGCGCGCACGCATGAACACGGTGTCTGGCGCAAACGGCCCCAAAGCCAAAATACCTTCCGACCGGGCCTTGGCCATGGCAGGTTCAATGATTTCAATTTCTTCTCTGCCGAACAAGCCACCTTCCCCAGCATGCGGGTTAAGCCCAGCCACGCCAATTTGGGGCGCTCGTCCTAACAACAGGCTGAGCGACTGGTGAGTGATGCGAAGGCTCTCCAGCACATTGTCAAATGTCACAGCTTCAAGGGCATTGCGCAGGGAAACATGAATACTCACCAATACGGTGCGAAGCTCATCGTTGGCCAGCATCATTCTCACCGGCATCTCTGCCAAGCCAACCGCTGAATGCTTGGCCGCCTCAAACTGAAGCAGTTCTGTGTGGCCTGGAAACTGGTTGAATGGCGAACCGGCCGCTGAAAGGGCCTCCTTGTGTAAGGGGGCAGTGACCATGGCTGCAACTTCCTTGCGCAAAGCAGCGCGAGCCGCCCACACCACACATTGGCCAGCAAATTGCCCCGCTGCCGCGTGAATTTCGCCATAAGGCAGTTCTGTCTGTAAGTTTGCAACTGGCAAAACTGGCATGGCTCCACTGGGCAAAAAAGCAGCTTCTGAAGGATTCTGAATTTGCGTTAACTTCAGTTTTTCACCAGAGGGGTCCACCAAGCGGACAGCTTTTTGCATCAAGGTCACATCGCCCGCAACAAAGCAAGCTTGCGTCACAGGCTTTGCATGTGGAGAGATGGCATCATTGAGAAATGCACGCGCAATAATTTCAGGGCCGATGCCGCAAGGGTCTCCTGGCGTAATAGCGATTATGGGCAATGTCGACATAAGTGGCGCTTGGTTGGACAGTCTTGATGATTGACTGGTCAGTCTCCCTGTTGAACTGGGCCTATTGTGAATCATCTGCGTGAGGTAGCGTGGCTCACAAGTTCAGGACACAATGCGAAACATGAAAAGAATCTGGCTTTTGTTTTCCCAATCCGTCACTGTGCTGTTGGCAGCATGGTTCATTGTGGCGTCCCTTCAGCCGAGTTGGCTGAAAGGAACAGGCTCAACCCAAACCATTGCCTTGACCCAAGCCAGTCTTGGCGCAAGCACAGGCCCCTTGCCTGGTGGGAGTTTTAGACAAGCTGCGCAAAAAGCGTCCCCCGCAGTGGTCAGCATCAGTGTCCAGCAAAAGGCGCGCAGCAGAGCTCGGCGTGCCGATCCTTGGTTTCGATTTTTTGAAGGACCAGAGGAAGACGTTCCAAGCGGTGGAATGGGCAGCGGTGTGATTGTCAGCTCTGAGGGCTACATCCTGACCAACCACCACGTCATCGAAGGCGCAGACGCCATAGAGGTCGCGCTGAACGATGGCCGCAGCGCCTTGGCCAAAGTGATCGGTACCGATCCTGAAACTGACCTCGCACTTTTAAAAATCGACTTGCCCAAATTGCCCACAATTGTGTTGGGCCAAATGGAAAGCTTGCAAGTAGGCGATGCCGTGTTGGCCATCGGCAACCCCTTTGGTGTGGGTCAAACCGTCACCTCTGGCATTGTGAGCGCGTTGGGGCGCAAACAATTGGGCATCAACACCTTTGAAAATTTCATTCAAACCGATGCGGCCATCAATCCCGGCAATTCTGGTGGTGCTTTGGTTGACGCCAATGGATTGCTCATGGGCATCAACACTGCCATTTATTCGCGCTCCGGTGGCAACATGGGCATTGGCTTTGCAGTCCCCGTCTCTACGGCCACGCAAATCATGGCTGCCCTGATTAAAGACGGCAAAGTAACCCGTGGCTGGATAGGCGTTGAGCCGCGGCCATTGACAGCTGAAATTGCCGAGAGCTTTGGTATCGCCAAAGACAAATCTACGGGTGCATTGCCACAAGGTGTTTTGATCAATGGTGTTTTGCAAAACAGCCCAGCAGCCAAGGCCGGCATTCAACCGGGCGATTTGATTTTGAAAGTGGCTGGGCAAGTTGTAGCCGATGTGCCCGAAATGCTTACGCGGGTTGCTGCTTTAAAGCCTGGCGAAGCGGCAAGCTTGTCGGTTCAGCGCAATGGCAAATTGATTGAAGTTCGGGTTACGCCGGGCACGCGGCCAGCGCGCCCTTAATTCTTGACAACGCCATCGAACTAAGCCCTTAAGTGGCTGTGTCTTCTTTGGGAGGCTGAGTGTGTTTGATGAAAATTTGCGCAGCCCAAATACCCAATTCGTACAGCACACACATGGGAATCGCCAGTGCCAGTTGAGAAACCACATCTGGGGGTGTCACGATGGCAGCAATGACAAACGCCAGCACCACAAAGTAACCCCGAAAGTCTTTGAGTTTTTCGATGGTGACCACGTTTAAACGAGCCAAGACCACAACCGCGATGGGCACTTCAAAGGCCAAGCCAAATGCCAAAAACATGCTCAGCACAAAACCGAGATAAGCCTCAATGTCAGGCGCTGCCGTAATGCTTTTGGGTGCAAAGCTTTGAATGAATTTGAACACCTGTCCAAAGACAAAGAAATAACAAAATGCCACGCCTATAAAAAACAACAAGGTGCTAGAAATGACCAATGGCATGACCAGGCGTTTTTCATGCGCATACAAGCCGGGGGCAATGAAGGCCCACACTTGGTAGAGAACCACAGGCAAGGCCAACAAGAACGCCGCCATGAACAAGATTTTGAGAGGCACCATGAAAGGGGAGATGACCGAGGTGGCAATGAGGGTTGCACCCGCAGGCAAATTGGCCACCAAGGGGGCGGCAAGCAGGTCGTAAAGCTCTGCAGGCCCAGGAAATATAGCCAGAATGGCTGCTGCAATGCCGATACCCGCCATGGCGCGTACCAACCTGTCACGCAGCTCCATTAAATGCGTCACAAAAGGCTGCTCTGTGCCAGCCAATTCGTCTTCAGACTTAGGTGTTGGATCGGACACTGAAAGTTAACCTAACCTGGTGGGTCGGTAGCGCGCCACTCTGGCTGCACCCGACAATGTTTTGGTTCGCACACCCGCACGCGATTTGTACCACTGTGGCACTGCGGCCTGCTTTAAACGAAACTTTTTGCCCGGATGTTTGTACACCGGCGGTGGCGGTTCCCAGGGGGTGTGATTCGTTTCTGTGGCCAGCCCTGCTGTGGTGTCATTCCACTGTTTTTCAAAGTCGATGGCTGTAGTCTGAACAGAACCTTCTACGTCCCGAGCAGCACTTTCCATCGTTTCTTTCATTTTTTTCAGCTCATCCAAATCCATGGTGCGGTTGACCTCAGCTTTCACATCGGAGATGTAACGCTGGGCCTTGCCCAACAGATTGCCCAAGGTACGCGCCACGCGCGGCAATTTCTCAGGGCCGATGACGATTAGCGCCACCACCCCAATGAGGGCTATTTTGGAAATGCCGAGATCGATCAAATCAGGACTTAGTCTTGGCTTCCACGTCAATCGTGGTTTTTTCAGCCGTGGTCGAAGCGGCTACTTGAGCAGCTGGTTTTTCGTCAGTGGCTGGATTGGCATTGGGATCTTTCATGCCGTCTTTGAATCCTTTGACGGCACCGCCCAAATCAGAACCCATGTTTCTGAGCTTTTTAGTACCAAAAACCATGACCACGATCAGCAAAACAATTAGCCAGTGCCAAATAGAAAATGAACCCATGGATGTCTCCTAACAATGATTGGTGATTCTAAGCGTTTAACCCCGAAGCCAAGGACGTGGCCCGCCCATGACATGAAAATGCAAATGGTGAATTTCCTGCCCACCTTCTGTTCCGGTGTTGGTCACAATTCTGTAACCACCCTCAGGATAAGGGCGGCATCCCTGCTCCAACGCCAGTTTGGGGGCCAAGGCCAACAAATGGCCCATTAAGGCCGAATGTTCTGGGGTTATTTGAGCCATCGAGGGAATATGCAGCTTGGGAACCATCAAAAAATGAATCGGCGCCCAAGGTGCGATGTCATGGAAGGCATAAACATGCTCGTCTTCGAAGACTTTCTTGGATGGGATTTTGCCCGCAATGATTTTGCAGAAAAGGCAGTTAGGGTCTTGCATCATTCACCTGATTTTTCACGTTGTTCCGCTTTGCGCAGGGCTTTTTCCTCCAAGCCACTCAAGCCCTCACGGCGGCTGAGTTCGGCCACCACATCGGCAGGCGACAAGCCATAGTGTGCCAAGGCAATCATGCTGTGAAACCACAAGTCAGCCACCTCGCCCACCAGCTTGTGGGGATCGCCGCCGCGGTCCAGATCTTTGGCCGCCATCACTGTTTCGGTGGCTTCCTCGCCAATTTTTTTCAAAAAAGCGTCGGGACCTTTGTGCAGCAAACGCGCCACATAGCTTTTTTCGGGATCGCCTCCGTTGGCCGGTTTGCGACTTTCAATCACGGCCGCTAAGCGGGCCAAGGCATCAGTTGAACTCATGATTTAGGCAACGAGTGCTCACTTGTAAATAGTTTCAGGGTCTTTCAAGACCGGCTCGGTGGCGACCCATTCGCCATTTTGATGCGCTTTGAAGAAACAACTGTGACGGCCTGTGTGACAGGCGATGCCGGGCTCATGTCCCAATTGGGTGACTTTAAGGAGCACCACATCGTTGTCGCAATCTAAGCGAATGTCATGCACTGTTTGCACGTGGCCCGACTCTTCGCCTTTGAACCACAGCTTGTTGCGTGATCGGCTGAAATACACCGCACGCTTCAGCTCGGCCGTTTTTTCTAGGGCCTCTCGGTTCATCCACGCAAACATCAGCACATCACCCGTGCTGACTTCTTGGGCGATAACGGGCACCAAGCCCTGCGCATCCCATTTAATTTGATCAAGCCATTTCATGGTGAGAATCTACCACTTGTCTAAGCCTTGGATAGGCGTTTGCTTACAAACGGACAGGGATGCCTCGCTCGCGCATGCGCTGCTTGGCTTCCTGGACGGTGTATTCGCCGTAGTGAAAAATGCTGGCAGCCAGCACGGCATCTGCCCCGCCCTGCTGCACGCCATCGGCCAGATGGTCCAAATTGCCCACGCCACCTGATGCAATGACAGGCACTTGCACCGACTCACTCACGGCCTTGGTTAGGGCCAAATCGAAGCCAGACTTGGTACCGTCGCGGTCCATGCTGGTGAGCAAAATTTCGCCAGCGCCAAACTCGGCCATCTTGGTAGCCCACGGCACAGCGTCTAAACCGGTGTTTTGCCGGCCGCCGTGGCTGTAAACGTCCCAACCTTCACCGCGCAATGTGACATCTTGGCCATGACGGCGTTTGGCATCAATGGCCACCACAATGCATTGAGCGCCGTACTTTTGTGACGCATCTCGAATGACTTGGGGGTTGGCAATGGCAGCTGAATTGAAACTGGTTTTGTCGGCACCTGCATTGAGCAATCGGCGCACATCTTCAACGGTTCTGACACCACCGCCCACTGTAAGGGGAATGAAAACCTGTGAGGCTACCGCCTCAATGATGTGAAGGATTAGATCGCGGCCATCGCTGGTGGCAGTGATGTCCAAGAAGGTAAGTTCATCGGCGCCTTGTTCGTTGTACCTGGCCGCTATTTCGACGGGGTCGCCTGCGTCGCGAAGTTCGACAAAATTAACACCTTTGACCACGCGGCCG
>CAXNGF010000139.1:0-5614 GCA_964201905.1 Limnohabitans sp.
CAACAAGAACGGACACAAGTCAAATCGGAATCTTCCTCGAGAGGGATATCTACAACAACATGGGTAAAAAAAACTTCATTTCCCCTTGGAAACAGCACTTTTCTCCTTTAGCATCCCCTCTGCCGGATAAATAAGTTTCCGGCTGTGAACCAACTTCCGACCTAAGGAATTTCAAAATGGCAACTGCAAAAAAATCTCCGGCGAAAAAAGCTGCTCCTGCAAAAAAGGCAGCACCCGCCAAAAAACCCGTAGCTAAAAAAGCTGCTCCCGCAAAGAAAGCTGCGCCAGCCAAAAAAGCTGCTCCAGCCAAGAAAGCTGCTCCAGCCAAAAAGCCAGCAGCTAAAAAAGCCCCAGCAAAGAAGCGCACTCCAAACGCTGCTTTCATGAAGGCTTTAACACCTAGCGCCGCTTTGGCCGCTGTGGTGGGTGCAGCTCCCCTGCCGCGTACAGAAGTCGTGAGAAAGATGTGGATTTACATCAAGAAACACGGCCTGCAAGACGCGGTGAACAAGCGCAACATCAACGCTGATGACAAGCTCAAGGCCGTTTTCGGCAAAGCTCAAGTCACCATGTTTGAGTTGGCTGGCTTGATTGGCAAACACTTGAAGTAATTCAGTGTTTATCAAATAAAAAAAGCCGGGTCACCCCGGCTTTTTTTTGGCCCATTGCAGCTCACTTTGTTTTCAAAGCATTTTGTGTGATGGCGGATAAAGTTCCGCGCGTCGTGATGACTTCGGGGTCAAGCATGATTTCGATCAAGGTGCCTTGGTCGCGCTCCAATGCAGCCTTCATTGCGGGCTCAAACTCTTGGGTTTTAGAAATTCGTACACCCTCATACCCATAAGCTTTGGCTAAATTGGCGAAGTTTGGATTGTTCAAATGAGAGCCCATGTTGTGGGTTGGAAAATCTCGCTCCTGATGCATCCTGATGGTACCGAACATGCCATTGTTCAAGAGCACCACGATCGATTTCGCACCATGCTGCGTTGCTGTCGCCAGTTCTTGTCCGTTCATGAGGAAATCACCATCGCCTGAAATGGTGAAGGCCACTCGACCCGTCAGTATCGAAGCGGCAATACCGGCAGGCACGCCGTAGCCCATGGCACCCACAGTGGGGGCAAGTTGGGTTTTAAAACCTTTGCTGAGCCCGTGGTGCTTGAAATATCGATGAACCCAACTTGCAAAGTTACCTGCGCCATTGGTCAGCACAGCATCTGCAGGTAAAAGCCTCTGAAGCACTGAAACAACTTCTGGCATGTTGACAAGGCCGTTTTCAGAGTCGGCAGGCAGACCGACTAAAGCCTGCGGCTGGGTGTTGGCAAGGTAATCTGCGTTGGCTTGTGCTGTCCAGTCGGTCCAAGGCAGGTTGGGCGGCGCGGTTAGAACTTCCAAGCTTCGGGCTGCAGCATTCATGGTGGCACAAATGGCCAAATCTGCGTGGTAAACCCGATTCAACTCCTCAGCACTGGCATGAATATGAACCAACTTTTGCTTGGGTTTTGGGACCTCCAACAAGGTGTAGGCGCTGGTGGTCATTTCGCCTAAGCGCGGTCCAATGGCAATGATTAAGTCGCTTTCCTTAATTCGCTGTGACAGTTTGGGGTTGATGCCAATACCCACATCGCCCGCATACAGGGGGTGGAAATTGTCAAACGTGTCTTGAAAGCGAAAGGCATTGCCCACGGGCAATTGCCAATTTTCAGCAAAACGCTGAAGCGCCTGCGCTGACTTAGGCGTCCACCCACCGCCACCGGCAATCACAAATGGTTTTGTTGAAGACAGCAGCATTTCCCGAAGTTGTCGCAAACTGCCCGGATCGCTCCAAGCTTCAACTGGCACCAACTGAGGCAACGGCCGAGCAGACACTTCATGGGTGAGCATGTCTTCAGGCAAAACAAGCACCACGGGTCCAGGCCGCCCGTTCATGGCAGTGGCAAAGGCGCGAGACACATACTCAGGAATGCGTTTGGCATCGTCAATTCGCTCAACTCGTTTGGCCATGCCCTTGGTGCTGGGGCCAAAGAAAGCGCAAAAGTCGACTTCTTGGAAAGCCTCACGGTCGCGGGTGTCAGAGGCTACATCGCCCACAAACAAGACCATGGGTGTGGAATCCTGAAACGCCGTATGAACGCCAATAGAGGCGTTGGTTGCCCCAGGCCCTCGGGTTACAAAACAAACGCCTGGACGGCCCGTTAAACGGCCTTGCGCATCTGCCATGAAGGCAGCCCCGCCCTCTTGCCGGCAGGTGACAAACTGAATTTGGTCCTGGTACTTGTGAAAACCATCGAGAACAGCCAAGTAGCTTTCCCCAGGCACCCCAAAGGCGTGGGTCACACCTTGTGCAATGAGGCACTCCACCAAGAGGTGGCCCCCCATTTGAGATGGGGACTCAGCTTTTTGAAGTTTGACTTTTTGATCGCTCATAGGGCCTCGTATAGTGATGGCCGCATGATACTTTCAAAGCGCCTGGGTCATCTGCTCTTGGCTGCTTCTTTAATTTACAACCCGATCGAATTTAAAGACGCCAGGTTCATTGACAGGGTCGACATCGACAGGAATGACTGACTTGGGTAAGAACTTGCCTTCCAAAAGCAATTTGGACAAGGGGTTTTCGATGCGTTGCTGAACGGCGCGTTTCAGTGGACGTGCACCATAAACAGGGTCAAATCCCACCTTGGCCAATTCAGCCACCGCAGCAGTGGACACCTCCAAATGCAAATCCATCTTGGCCAATCTGGCTTGCAAAATTTGCAACTGAATTTTGGCAATCGATTCAATGTGCTTGGCATCTAAACTGTGGAACACAACCGTTTCGTCAATTCGGTTTAAAAATTCAGGGCGGAAGTGGTTTTTAAGTTCACCCCAAACAGCTTCTTTGATGTCTTCGTTGGGGACGCCCACCATGGCTTGAATTAGATGCGAGCCAATGTTGGAAGTCATCACGATGACGGTGTTTTTAAAGTCTACTGTGCGCCCTTGGCCGTCAGTCAGGCGGCCATCGTCTAGCACCTGCAACAAAACATTGAACACATCAGGATGTGCCTTTTCAACCTCATCCAACAAAAGCACAGAATAAGGTTTACGGCGTACCGCTTCGGTTAAGTAACCACCCTCTTCATAGCCAACATAGCCCGGCGGTGCACCGATGAGTCGCGCCACCGAGTGTTTTTCCATGAACTCACTCATGTCCATGCGAATGAGGTGATCTTCACTGTCAAATAAGAACCCTGCCAGGGCTTTGCACAACTCGGTTTTACCAACGCCTGTAGGGCCCAAAAATAAAAAAGAGCCCGTCGGTCTTTGCGGATCAGACAAGCCTGAGCGTGATCGGCGAATAGCATGAGATACAGCCGCAATGGCTTCATCTTGCCCCACCACTCGCTCGTGCAACTTGACCTCCATTTGCAACAGTTTTTCGCGCTCGCCCTGCATCATTTTGGAAACTGGGATGCCCGTTGCACGGCTGACCACTTCAGCAATTTCCTCTGCGCCCACCTGAGTGCGCAACAGGCGCGGTGCAGCGCCAGCTAAAGGATTAAGCTCATTGGCTTGTGTTTCTTTCAGTAGCTTTTCGAGCTCTGGTAATTTGCCGTATTGCAGCTCGGCTACTTTATTGAAATCGCCCTTGCGTGTGAGCTCCTCAATTTGCTGACGCAGTTGGTCAATCTTCTCTCTGACGTTTTGACTTCCCTGAGCTTGGGCTTTTTCAGTCTTCCAAATCTCTTCCAAATCAGCCGCTTGTTTTTTCAAACTCACGATTTCTTCTTCTATCAAACCCAAACGTTTTTGCGAAGCCTCATCAGTTTCTTTTTTAACCGCTTCACGTTCAATTTGAAGTTGAATCAAGCGCCTGTCAAGCTTGTCTATCACTTCGGGCTTTGAATCAATTTCAATTTTGATTTTCGAGGCGGCCTCGTCAATCAAGTCGATGGCTTTGTCGGGCAAAAACCGGTCTGTGATGTAGCGATGACTCAGTTCGGCCGCAGCCACGATGGCTGGATCGGTTATGTCAACGCCATGGTGAATTTCATATTTTTCTTGCAGGCCGCGCAGAATGGCAATGGTAGCCTCCACACTGGGTTCACCTACCAAAATCTTTTGAAAACGCCGCTCAAGGGCTGCGTCTTTTTCAATGTACTTGCGATATTCATCTAGGGTGGTTGCGCCCACACAATGCAACTCCCCGCGCGCCAATGCCGGTTTCAGCATATTGCCAGCATCCATCGCGCCTTCGGCCTTGCCTGCTCCCACCATGGTGTGCAATTCATCAATGAAGACGATGGTCTGCCCCTCGTCTTTGGCCAACTCATTCAGGACAGACTTCAAACGTTCTTCAAATTCCCCCCGAAATTTGGCGCCAGCAAGTAAAGAAGCCATGTCCAAAGACAAAACCCGCTTGCCTTTCAATGAATCGGGCACCTCGCCAGCCACAATGCGTTGAGCCAAACCCTCCACAATGGCGGTCTTGCCGACACCTGGCTCGCCAATGAGAACAGGATTGTTTTTGGTACGACGTTGCAGAACCTGTATTGCCCTGCGAATTTCATCATCCCGGCCAATCACAGGATCAAGCTTGCCCATGCGAGCACGCTCTGTTAAATCCAAACAATATTTTTTAAGAGACTCGCGTTGGCCCTCTGCGTCTGCACTGTTCACACTTTGCCCTCCTCGAACGGCATCCACCGCCGCCTCTAAACTTTGACGGCTCAAGCCCGCAGCCTTGACGGTGCGCGTCAACTCAGACTTGCCATCGGCCAGGGCCAGGAGAAAGAGTTCGCTGGCGACAAATGCATCACCTCTTTTGAGGGACTCTTTTTCGGCGGCCTGAAGCAACTTGACCAGTTCAGGTCCGACTTGAACTTGATCTTGACCCGTTACCTGTGGCAAACGCTCTACCGCCGCAATGGCTGCCGACAAGAGCGCTGTGATATTCACGCTTGCTCTTTGAAGCAGGGCCTTGGGGCCATCTTGCTGCTGCAACATGGCCAACAACACGTGTGCCGGATCGATGTAAGCGTGATCTTTGCCCAAGGCCAAGCTCTGAGCGTCGCCCAGTGCTTCTTGAAACTTGGTGGTTAGTTTGTCCATTCGCATCTGAAACTCCTATTCAACTTCAATTTGGGTCAATTAGGCTATTTTTCAAGAGCCCGCAGCAATTGAGCCGCGCAAACCCTCTCTGGCCTTAAAATGGGCTCATGAAAATTCACCAGATGTCGGTCCAATATGACGAACGTCAAGATCGCTTGGCGCTTCGGGTTAGCAACCAGGACAATCAAGAATTCAGGCTTTGGCTCACACGCGCCATGACCCTGCGACTCCTGCCGCATCTGCAAGCCTCGGTGGTTCAAGTAGAAGCACGCGACCCACAGGTCATGGCCACTGACACAACGGCCCAACAAATGCTGGCTGACTTGAAGCGCGAGAACTTTCTGGCAAAAGCAGATTTTTCCACGCCCTTCGTCACGCAAAACCTCAATTTACCCCTTGGCGAAATACCCATGTTGGTCACGGATGTGCAGCTCAACCTTCACAACAGTGGCGGCCTTAACTTGTTGTTTCAAGATAAAAGCGGCGACAGCGCCAGCGGTGCATCGTGTGAATTCAATTTACAAGC
>CAXNGF010000140.1:0-5573 GCA_964201905.1 Limnohabitans sp.
CTACGGCCATGCTGTATCGCAACCTAGCCTCTATGGACGTGGAGGAAAGCATTCGCGGCAACCCCATCGATGGCGTAGTGCTTCTAATGGGCTGCGACAAAACCACACCCTCTCTCCTTATGGGTGCGTCTAGCGTTGACCTGCCCACCATTGGCGTATCGGGCGGCCCGATGTTGAACGGCAAGTGGCGCGGGCAAGAATTAGGTTCTGGCACAGGCCTTTGGAGCATGAGCGAGCAAGTTCGCGCTGGCACCCTCAAACTGCAAGATTTCTTTGAAGCCGAAAGCTGCATGCACCGCAGCCACGGCCACTGCATGACCATGGGCACCGCCAGCACCATGGCCAGCATGGTGGAGGCCTTGGGCATTGGCTTGCCTGGCAATGCAGCCTACCCTGCCGTCGATGGCCGCCGCAACGTGTTGGCACGTGAATCAGGCAGGCGCATTGTGGACATGGTGCACAGAGATGTGAAAATTTCTCAAATACTCACACGCGAAGCCTTTGAAAACGCCATTCGCACTTTGGCAGCCATTGGTGGCTCGACCAATGCCGTGATTCACTTGGTTGCCATTGCTCGCCGCTTAAATATTCAGCTCACCATTGACGACTTCGAAAAACTGGGCAGCGACATGCCCAATATTTTGAATTTGCAGCCCTCTGGCGATCACCTCATGGAAGACTTTTGTTATGCCGGTGGCCTGCCTGCCGTGATGAAAGAGATTCAACAGTTTTTACACAAAGACATCTTGACCGTGAGCGGCATGAGCGTGGCCGAAAACGTGGCCAGTGCAGAAAACTACGATCCACGTGTGATCAAAACTTTGGCAGCGCCGTTCAAGGAAAAAGCGGGCATTGCCATCTTGCGTGGCAACTTGGCACCACGCGGCGCCGTCATCAAACCCAGTGCTGCCACGCCAGCACTCATGGTGCACACTGGCCGTGCCGTTGTGTTTGAAGACAGCGACGACTTTCACAAACGCATCGACGATGAATCTTTGGACGTTGATGAAAACTGCATTTTGGTGCTCAAAAATTGCGGTCCCAAAGGCTATCCCGGCATGGCCGAAGTGGGCAACATGCCACTACCCCCAAAAGTCTTGCGCAAAGGCATTACAGACATGGTTCGCATCAGCGATGCGCGCATGAGTGGCACTGCCTACGGCACGGTGGTGCTGCACACCACACCTGAGGCAGCCGACGGTGGCCCCTTGGCTGTTGTTCAAAATGGCGACATGATTGAACTGAATGTCCCCGAGCGCAGAATGCAATTACTGATCAGCGATGAAGAGCTCAAAGCTCGTTTGGCCAAGTGGATTCGCCCAGAGCCTCCCTTAAAGTCAGGCTACTGGAAACTGTATGTCGACACCGTGCTTCAAGCTGACGAAGGCTGCGACCTCGACTTCTTGGTGGGCAAGCGCGGTGCATTTGTACCCAAAGACAACCACTGATTTTTTCAATTTAAATTAGAAAGCATTCACCATGAAATTACTCATCACCGGTGGCGCAGGGTTTCTAGGCGCACGCCTGGCTCGCGAAATTCTCAAGAAAGGCGAACTCAGCGGCCAAAAAGTCACTGAGTTGCACATTGCCGATTTGTTCCCCGCGCCAGCCGATTTATTGGCCGACTCCCGTGTGAAAGGCCATGCTGGTCCCATGCTGGAGCAAGGCGCTTTGTTTCAAAGCGGCTTTGATGGCGTGTTCCATTTGGCGTCTGCCGTGTCTGGCGAATGCGAACAAGACTTTGATCTGGGCATGCGCTCCAACCTAGACAGCACACGCTTGTTACTCGATGGTTTGCGCAAAGCAGGCAATGTGCCGCGCATGGTGTTTGCCAGTTCTGTAGCTGTGTTTGGTCCCGACCCCAGCAACCCCATGCCCAACATCGTGGCCGACAACACCCTGCCCTCACCTCAAACGTCTTACGGTACCCACAAACTCATGTTGGAATATTTGCTGGCCGACTTCACACGCAAAGGCTATGTCGATGGCCGTGCTGCTCGCTTAATGACAGTCACAGTGCGCCCAGGCAAACCCAACGGCGCGGCTTCCTCCTTTTTCAGCGGCATCATTCGCGAGCCACTTGCAGGCCAAGAATCCATTTGCCCTGTGGACGAAAATGTTTCGCACTCAGTGTCCTCACCCAACAACACCATCAAGTGCTTGATCGCAGTGTATGAAGCCAGCCGTGAAGCCATGCAAGGTCGCTTGGCTTTGAATTTACCTGGCCTCAATGTGACAGTCAAAGAAATGCTAAAAGCCCTTGAAGATGTGGCCGGCCCTGCCGTTCGTCAACACGTGAAGTTTGTGCGCAATGAACAGATTGCAGGCATTGTGGCTAACTGGGCCAAAGGCGGCAGCGCGCAACGCGCGGCAGCCTTGGGCTTGAAACCAGATGACTCGTTCAAAGACATCATTCAGCAATACATTGAAGACTGCAAACTGCCCTACTACCCGCCCCATGCTCTCGATGGCTTGAATAAATAATCATGCAACGCAAGCTTGTCGCTATTGACTGGGGTACCTCTTCCCTTAGGGGCGCGCTCATCAGCAGCGACGGACTTGTGCTTGAAAAGCGTGCTTTTCCGCAAGGTATTTTGCAAGTTGCCCACGGACAGTTTCAAAACGTTTTTGAGCAGCGCTTTGGCGATTGGATGACCGAGGACGATACCCTTTGCTTTGTTTCGGGCATGGCGGGCAGCAGGCAAGGTTGGCGTGAAGCGCCCTACTGCCCTTGTCCCAGCGGCTTTGAAGACATTGCCCATCACCTTCAGTGGATCGAGAAGGACCGCATTGGCATTGTGCCGGGTTTGTCCACTTTCAATGACTCAACGCCCGATGTCATGCGCGGTGAAGAAATTCAAATTTTCGGCGCACTGAACACCTTACAAATTGACACAGCACAATTTATTTTGCCAGGTACCCACAGCAAATGGGCGCAAGTTTTAGACGGCAGAATTACTCATTTCGAAACCTTCATGACTGGCGAGTTTTACGCACTGCTGAGTCAGCATTCCATCTTGGCAAAAACCTGCTTGCCCGATGCACCTTTGAAAAAAGAAGTGTTTCTGGATGGCGTCATGCAAAGTCAAAAACGGGGTGGTCTGCTGCACCATGCCTTTTCTGCCAGAAGTTTGGCCTTGTTTGAAAAGCTCAATCCTGCGCAATCGAGCAGCTACATTTCAGGCTTGCTCATTGGTGAAGAAATCAAGTCCGCCAAAAGTGATGTGCATGCGGCCAGCACGCCTTTGTTCATTTTGGGCAACAGCCAACTCACCCAGCGCTACACCTTTGCCATGGAAGCACTAGGGCTGTCTACTCAAGCCTTGGCCGATGAAGTCACGTGGTCAGGTATTTGGGCCTTGGCGCATCATCTGTATCCAGACCATTTCACGTTAAGCTCACGCACATGACACCTCTGCTTTCCAAATTTCATACTTGCATGGACAGCCTGCCATTGCTGGCCATCTTGCGCGGCTTGAAACCCGAAGAAGCATTGGCCGTAGGTCAAGCCATTGTCAATGCAGGCTTTCACATTCTGGAAGTACCTCTCAATTCACCCGAACCACTTCGCAGCATTCAAATGCTGTCGGCTGCTTTTCCCAATGCACTGGTGGGAGCCGGCACAGTGACCACCGCACAACAAGTGCGAGATATCAAAGCCGCAGGTGGCCAACTCATCATTTCCCCACACCTAGATGACAACGTGGTTTGCGAAGCTGTCAATTTAGGTTTAATTTCCTTGCCTGGTGTGGCCACGCCCTCCGAAGCTTTTAGGGCCCTTGCGCTGGGCGCCCATGGCCTGAAGTTATTTCCTGCAGAAATGATCAGCTCCGCAGTGGTCAAGTCGATGCGTGCTGTGTTGCCCAAAGAGGTGCGAATTATTCCTGTAGGCGGCATTGGTATTCACAACATGGCAGAGTACCGCTCAAGCGGCGCTTCGGGGTTTGGCATTGGTTCAGCATTGTTTGCGCCAGGTAAATCGGCTGAAGCCGTGGGCGAATCTGCAGCCACTTTTGTTCAAGCTTGGCGCAAGGCTTAATGGCCAAAATTTGCACTTGAATCATTCAAGTCCTTAGCACTTCAATCCAATATTTTTCAATCAGACCCAATAGGCTTTATGAGACTTCTTCACACCATGCTTCGCGTTGGCAATCTTCAACGTGCAATTGATTTCTACACCAAGGTCATGGGCATGACTTTGCTCAAAACCACAGAAAACACGGAATACAAATATTCATTGGCCTTTGTGGGTTATGGCAGCAACCCCGACCATGCAGAGCTTGAACTTACCTACAACTGGGGCGTTGAGACTTACGACATGGGCACCGCCTACGGTCACTTGGCCATTGCAGTTCCAGACGCCTACGCAGCCTGCGAAAAAATCCGCAATGCCGGTGGCAAAGTTACACGGGAAGCAGGGCCGGTTAAAGGCGGTACCACCGTGATCGCATTCATCACCGACCCCGATGGTTACAAAGTGGAATTGATTCAGCGCGACTTTGCTTGAGCCATACCGCAAAACAAAGCCCCTGAATTAAAGCTCAGGGCTATTTAATTTAAATACGTTTCAAGCTCTTTTGAGTTGACTGGCTTCTCGCGCCAAATGCTCAATGCGGGCCCAATCGCCTTTTGCCAACGCATCAGCAGGCACCAACCATGAACCGCCCACACACGCCACATTGGATAAACTCAAAAACTCTGTGGCGTTTTGTAGGGTGACGCCGCCAGTCGGGCAAAACCGCACATCAAAGAAGGGGCCGCCCCAAGCTTTCAGCATAGCCTGACCACCTGCTTGCATGGCTGGGAAAAACTTTAACTCGGTGTAACCGTCTTCTAGCGCCAGCATGATTTCACTGCCAGTGGCCACGCCGGGCAACAAAGACAAACCCTCATCGCGGCAGGCTTGGCCTACAGCCGATGTATAGCCAGGGCTTACCGCAAATTTCGCCCCTGCATTGGCCGCTGCTTTAGCATCGGCGGCACTGCGAACTGTGCCAGCACCCACCACTGCATCGGGCACTTCTTTGGCAATGGCCTCCATGCAAGCAAGTGCTTGTGGTGTTCGCAATGTGACCTCCAACATGCGAATGCCTCCGGCCACCAACGCACGTGCCATGGGCACAGCGTGTGCCACATCGCTCAACACAATAACAGGAATGACGGGCGCGTCTTGCATCACTTGCAGAGCCGTAAAGTGTGGCATCTTCATCGTATTCAAAGCCATGTACAGGCTCCCTCTTCAGCTTTCAGCGCATGCTTGCGCAAGTTGGTAAACAGTTCTCTTCCCATGCCGCGACTGTTGGCAGCTTGCAATTCAGAGGACATGGTTGCCGGAGTTCGGGCATGCCATGTTTCAGGATCTACCAAAACTTGCAAGGTTCCGGCCACGGCGTCCATGCGAATGACATCGCCATTCAAAACACGCGCCAAAGGGCCGCCTGACGCTGCTTCCGGCGACACATGAATTGCCGCCGGCACTTTGCCGGAAGCGCCACTCATTCGGCCATCGGTCACCAGCGCCACTTTAAAGCCCTGGCCTTGCAACACCGCCAAGGGAGGCGTTAGCTTGTGCA
>CAXNGF010000141.1:0-5547 GCA_964201905.1 Limnohabitans sp.
ATCGCGAAGTTGCTCCAAAAGCGTCATGCCGCTCAATGTTTCAGGAACAAATGTGGCCGGAAGGGCATATGTTTCAACAGGCGAAGGGTCATCTTTTGACAATGAAATCAAGCGCGCCACACTGACCACCCCAATCACATCGTCCAAATTACCGCGGCAAACGGGGTACCAAGAATGTCCTTCAATACCCTCTTTAAGGCCCACCTGTGCCAAACACTCGGAGCGGGTCATGCCGCCTTCAAACCACTGAATATCAAGGCGGGGCACCATCAAGGATGTCAGGGGGCGATCGTCTAAATGAAAAACATTTCTCACCATTTGGTGTTCATGGGCCTCAATCAACCCAGCGTCTACGCCTTCTTCTAGGCTTGCTGTAATTTCCTCTTCAGTCACAGCCCGGTTGCCTCGTGTATCAATGCGCAGCAATTTCAGTACAGCATGGGTGGTGATGGACAGCAATCCGACAAAAGGCCTGGCCACACTGGCCAGCCAAGCCATAGGCCTGGCCACAACCCTGGCCACCGGCTCTGGATAAAGCTGGCCAATCCTTTTAGGCACAAGCTCCCCAAAAATGATGGTTGTGAAGGTAATGACGGCCACAACAAGTGAGGTGGCTGTAAAGCTTGCTGCAGACTCAACAAGGCCCCAACTGATTAGCCACATCGCAACATCACCACTGAATGCCGCTTCTCCCACTATGCCATTCATGACACCAATCGAAGTGATGCCAACTTGAACCGTTGACAAGAACTGTGTGGGGTTTTCAAGCAATTTGAGGGCCGTTGCTGCACCTTTGTCCCCCGCTTCCTCCATGGCAGCGAGCCTAGCCTTGCGGCTAGAGGCCAAGGCCAATTCAGACATGGCAAACCCGCCATTCACCAAAGTTAAAAACACAATCAGTAAGAAATCCCTGCCTCCATTGTGCCAAGGCCTGAGAAGGAATGAAATAGCCGCCATGGCATTGGCTTAAATATGGCAAAAAACATCCACAATGGGGTTTTAAATAACAACTTAGAAGTTAATGTCTGTTTATTGGGTTGGTGATTTGCAAGGCTGTGACGAGCCCCTAGGTCAAATGCTAGATGCAGTTGGCTTTTCAGTCAGCCGCGATCGTTTGTATGTGCTGGGAGATTTGGTCAATCGGGGGCCCTCGTCCTTGGCGGTCCTAAGGCGCTTGTCCAAGATGGGAAGCAGTGTTGCGTGCGTTTTAGGAAATCACGATTTGCATCTTCTGGGTCTCGCAGCAGGTGCACGTCAACCAAGCCGTACCGACACACTCAATGAAATTTTGGAAGCAGCAGACAGACACGCTGTGCTGGAATGGCTGCAACAGCAAGCCATTGCCATATTCCAAGAAGACGTTCTAATGGTTCATGCGGGCGTGCTACCGCAGTGGTCACTGAGCACCACCATGGCATTGGCAAAAGAAATTGAAGGTGTTTTGCGCGGACCTGACGCAGCCGAATTTTTCATGAACATGTATGGCAATGAGCCTGCCCAGTGGCATCCAAGCTTGAAAGGTGTGGACCGACTTCGCTGCGCGCTCAATGCTTTTACCCGACTTCGCTTTTGCTCGGTTACCGGGCAAATGGACTTTAAAGTCAAGGAAAATAGCGCCAAAGCACCCGCAGGCTACATGCCATGGTTTGAAGTACCTGAGCGCCAAACAATTGGCACAAGAATCGCATTTGGCCACTGGTCCACACTGGGTGCCGTGGATCGAACAGACATTTGGGCAATGGACACAGGCTGTGTTTGGGGCGGCTGTCTAACTGCCATTCAACGCGATACGGTGGATGCACCACCCCGCAAAATTGAAATCAAATGCCCGCCCTATCAAACACCCTTTTGAACGTCAAACTCCCAACATGGTTTACTTTTCAATATGAAGCACTCCTTGGGTTTTGACCCCCGCGAAATTCCATGGACCATTCAGTCTGAGAATTGGCCGGCCATTGCGCCAGGGACCTTGAACGCTGAACGACTTAAGCGAATTTTTCAACATCCGCCAGAGTGGACGCCCGAATTGAAGCGTGAACCGGCTATTGGCCAACGCGCACCCCAAGCTGCGGCCGTCTTGGTGCCCATTGTGATGAGAGGCGAAAATGGCCAGGATCCCCATCTCTTACTGACTCAAAGAACACAGCACTTGTCTTCCCATCCGGGGCAAATAGCATTTCCCGGGGGCAAGGTCGATGATGAAGATGAAACAGTAGAGCACGCCGCCCTGCGCGAAGCGCAAGAGGAAGTCGGACTGTCCTCAGAATTTGTTGAAATTTTGGGTCAACTGCCAAGCTATGTCACCGGCACCTCATTTCACATCACACCTGTGGTTGCCTTGGTATCACCAAATCACACCATTACATCCAATGCCAATGAGGTGGAATTTACATTTGAAGTGCCTTTGTCATTTCTCATGAACCCTCAAAACCACCGCCTGCATGAATGGGAAAGAGATGGCGTTGTGAGACGTTGGTACTCCATGCCCTATCCTGCTTCAACACCCAGTAAGGATCAAGTACCAACAGACTATTTTATTTGGGGAGCGACGGCTGGCATGATCAGAAACTTTTATCGATTTTTATTGGCTGCGAATTCTTTATGATGCTGCTATGAGCTTTTTTTCAATTTTTTTAGCACTGGTCATTGAACAGGCACGGCCATTGGGTTCAACACATTTTCTGCACCAATGGTTAAGGCGGTGGGCAGATTGGGTGGCAACTCAAGTGGATGGGGGAACACGCTCTCAAGCTTGGCTTGCTTGGGGCCTGCTCATTGGAGCACCAGCTTGTCTGGCCGTCATCATTCATTGGTGTTTGGCTTTTTTCTTGGGCTGGTTCTTTGCTGTTGCATGGAACGTCACGCTACTTTATGTCACCCTAGGATTTAGACAATTCAGCCATCATTTCACCGGAATTCGCGATGCGCTGAACGATGGCGATGAGCCCTTGGCGCGTGAGCTGTTGGCCAATTGGCAACAAATTGAAATTAAGGATCTACCGCGCAATGAAATAGTTAGGCACGTCATTGAACACTCGGTTGTGTCTGCGCATCGACATGTCTTTGGCGTCTTCTTCTGCTACGCCTTGCTTTCCATTATTGGCCTAGGACCCGTAGGCGCGGTGGTCTACAGAATTGCAGAATTTGCAAAACGCTATTGGTCCCAAGCGCCTGCTTTAACAACAACGACCGCGACCGCTTTCACCCACCAAGATACTGGCAATTGGAGCAGCGACTCTTTGAAAAAAGTCGCCAATGAAACTTGGCACTTCATCGATTGGATTCCGGCACGAGCCACTGCGATGGGGTTTGCCATCATGGGAAGTTTTGAAGATGCGATGGACGGCTGGCGCCACCACGCAGAAAAGTTTCCAGATGACAACGATGGCGTCATCTTGGCCGCTACAGCAGGCGCTATCAATGTTCAATTGGGTGGTGCGGCACTGCAGCCCGATTTACCAGGCAGCAGCAGCACGCCCGGACGAACACCAGAGTTGGCTCACTTTGCCCAAGTTGTGGGTCTCGTTTGGCGAACCGTGGTGATGTGGCTTGTATTGGTCGCGCTGCTTTCCTTGGCCAATCTTTTGGGATAACACCACCTTCATGCTCATTGCCAATTACCATCGCTGTTGGCCAAGCTCCTCAAACAACTGCGCATAAATTCTGTGCCGTCTCGGGCTCACTTCAGTCGAAAGCAATTCGGTAGATTCATCTTTTTGCAAAGCAGACAAAACCCCGCAACCAGGCTCATGCAAATGCGTACAGTTGTAAAACTTACAGTTCTGGACATGCTGTTTCAAATCTGGCATGCAAGACGCCAATTGATTCTGCGGAATATGCTGCAGGCCAAATTCTTGAAAGCCAGGCGAGTCGATGAGGGCTGTTCCCAGTAATCCAGCGTCTGCAATGCCTGGCTTGTTTCCCACCCAATACAAGGAGGTGCTTGTGGTGGTGTGCTTACCCGAATTCAGGGCTTGCGAAATCTCGCCAGTCAAAGCGCGGGCATTGGGCACCAAAGCATTGACCAAGGTGCTTTTGCCTGCGCCAGACGGCCCCAAAATCAAGGTCGTCTTGGCCGCCATTTGAGCCGTGACTTCACTCAGGGATGGATTGGTACCTTTCGGACTTTTCAATTCGAGCGGCAGCACCCCATAACCCATCTGGCGATAAGCAGCCAAGCGATGCCAAGCTTGCTGAAACGGCTCTCCCAAATCACTCTTGTTCAATACAATGAGCGGTTTGATGTGCTCGGCCTCAGCAGCAATCAATGCACGTGACAATTGCGTTTCTGAATACTCTGGTTCGGCCGCCAACAAGATCAACACCTGATCGAGATTGGCTGCAAAAGATTTCGTTCGAACCTCATCGCGCCTGTAAAAAAGATTTTTCCTTGGCAAAACACTTTCAATCGTACCTTCGTCAGCAGCAGCTTGCCACCTGACACGATCGCCTACCACCGACTGACTCTTTTTGCCCCTAGGATGGCAAATGATGCGCGTTCCATCATCCAACTCAACCACACAATGTCTTCCGTGTGTTGCCACCACCAAGCCTGTGTTCATGGCCTCTTGCGAGGAAGCGACCAAAGCCTGCTCTGCCTTGGTCTTGGTATGCGTGCGTTGGTTAAGTTTGCGCATGCTGCATGTGTGCTAATCGCAAACTGGCAGGTGGGTGCGAATAGTAAAACTTCACATACCAAGGATCGGGGGTCAGGGTTGACGCATTGTCTTGATACAACTTCAACAATGCAGAACTCAGATCTGCTACAGGCGTTTGCGACACAGCATAGGCATCTGCCTCGTACTCTTGAACCCTAGAGCGCCAAGAGGAAATAGGTGCCAGCAAAAATGTGAAGACGGGTACCACCAACATGAACAACAAAAGTGCCACGGCCTCATTGCCGCCGGTGAAACTAGGCATCACCCCTAAGCCAGTGTAGAACCAGATTTGCTGCGCGGCAAAACCCAGCAACGCAAGTCCAAGCAAACTGAACAAAAAGCTGGTCACCATCATTTTAAAAATATGCCGATGTTTGAAATGTCCCAACTCATGCGCTAGCACTGCTTCCATTTCGGATGGTGTGAGTTGCTTGAGCAAGGTGTCAAAAAACACCACGCGCTTGCTGGCACCAAAGCCTGTGAAAAATGCATTCGAGTGCGCTGACCTTTTACTGCCATCCATCACAAAAAAGCCCTTGGCTGTAAAACCTGCGCGCTGCATCAGTGCATTCACACGCTCCTTTAGAACTTCATCATCAAGTGGGGTAAATTTGTTAAACAAGGGCATGATGACATTGGGTGCGATGGCCATCAAGAACAATTGCCAAAACGACAAGGCGCACCAAGTCCAAAACCACCAGTACACGCCCCCAGTTTGCATGAGCCACAGCACTAAAGCGATAAGTGGTACACCCAAAACCAAACCTAAAATCAAGCCTTTGGCAGCATCACTCATCCATAGCTTCCAAGTCATTTTGTTAAAACCAAATTTTTGTTCCAAAACAAAAGTTTGGTAAATCGACAAGGGCAAATCAATCAAGCCGCCAAC
>CAXNGF010000142.1:0-5522 GCA_964201905.1 Limnohabitans sp.
ATATTCCTCGCGTGGCCACCCAAGCTGGAGGCATCTGAGCATGACTTACACACGCCGTACCAAAGATGAACTGGCTGCCCGCGTTGCCATGGACATTCCTGAGGGTGCCACCGTTAACTTAGGCATTGGTCAACCTACTTTGGTGGCCAACCACATACCCTCTGCGCTAGAAATTTTGTTGCACAGTGAGAATGGTATTTTGGGCATGGGTCCTGCGCCTGCGGTTGGCCAAGAAGATTACGACTTGATCAATGCTGGTAAACAGCCTGTGACGCTGCTGCCGGGTGGCTCTTTTTTCCATCACGCAGACAGCTTTGCCATGATGCGAGGTGGGCATTTGGATATTTGTGTGTTGGGCGCTTTTCAAGTCAGTGCCACCGGCGATCTGGCCAATTGGCACACTGGTGAGCCTGGTGCCATACCGGCGGTGGGTGGTGCCATGGATTTGGCCAGTGGTGCCAAGCAAACCTGGGTCATGATGGATTTGCTAACCAAGCAAGGTCAGAGCAAATTGGTCTCTGCATGCAGTTACCCTTTAACGGGTATCGGCTGTGTGAAACGCGTCTATACCGATTTGGCCACGCTAGCGTGCTCAGCCAATGGACTGCTGGTTATCGACATGGTGCCAGGTTTGACCATAGAGGCTTTGTCTGAACTTATTGGCTTGCCGCTGGTTTTGATGGCTTCGTCGCCATCATGAAACACAGCGAGCCCAAGGCTGAAAGCAAAGCAAGCAGGCTGAAACCCATTTGGTAATTGCCAGTCAAGTCGGCTAGTACGCCAGCCACCATGGGCCCGGCAATTTGCCCCAAAGAAATGATGGCAGCAGAAAAGCCCATGATGAGGCCGATGGCGTTGCGACCAAAATAATCGGCGCGAATGGCTTGCATGAAGGGGCCTCGCAAGCCCCAAGCAACCCCATGAAAAACACCAAACGCAATGAGCATGCTCATGTCGTTGGCAAAGGTGAGACAAAGCAAGCCTAAACCATGTGCCAACATGCACAAAGCAGCCACTTTTCTTTTCTCAAACATATCACCCAAAGTGGCGCCCATCAAGACGCCCCCTAATTGCGCAAAGGTCATGAACAAGATCACCCAACTGGCGGTGGCTACCGAATAGCCTAAGCCTTCTTTCATGTGGGAAATGGCATGCACGTTGACAGCCGAGACGACCAACAAAGCAAGACCATGACCAAGGGCCAACATCCAAAAGGCCCGAGTTTGGACGGCCTCTTTGGCTGTGAATTCAACTTGAACTTCAACAGGTGAGTCGCCTTGTTCTGCTGCTTTGGCTGCAGGGTCGATGCCGTCTACATGTTGGCCGTGGTCTTCAGGTCGCCTGAGTATGAGGCCGGCAAGAGGCAGGCCAAATAGCAAGACCAGCAAACCTGTCCCACCAGCGGTGTAGCGCCACCCCCAATGTTGAATCGACCAAGCCATGAGGGGCACCACCAGGCCGCCCATGGCCAGTCCCAAACTCATCATGGACAGCGCGCGTGCTCTGAATTTTTCAAACCATTGAACCAAGGCCACCGACAAGGGAAAGTAGCCACTGAGGCTGGCACCAATGGCCATCAAAATGGCGCTGATGTAAAAAGTGCTTACAACATTCACTTGACTAAGCAAAAGCAAGCCGGCGCTGAAAAGCACCATGCCCAAGCGAATCATGGCTTGGGGGCCTACTCGGTCCATGATCCAACCCAAAACAGGGCCAATGATGGCCGCTTCGACAGACTGCAATGCGGCAGCACCCGATAAGGTGGTTTTGCTCCAGCCCATTTCATCAGATAGCACTGCAATGTAAAGGCCAAGTGCTTGTGTCAGGAAGGCAGCCAGCAAAAACTGAATGCCACAGGCTGCACCCACCATGCGCCAACCGTAAAAAAGTTTCATTGAGGGGAACAACCAGTATTGCGATTAGAGTGAGACATTGCCACAAGAGTCTAGCATTTAGGACTTGGAACTCACATTGCAGCCAATTTTATGGCAATGCCAATGACCCAGTTGCGAGGTAGCAGCGGCTCAAAGTATTGCCGACTCGATTGATTGATGATGACGGAGCTCACAGCTTTTTTGTTGCTGAGGTTGTCTACGCCTAAGTAGGTTTCGAAGTTCGCCTGTCGCCACGCAAAGCCTTGCTTGAGCCGTGCGTTGAGGAGGCCATAACCTGCTGCGGCGCCCGATGCATCGTTCACGTCGTTGGCCCACAAGCTTGAGCGTGCAATCCAATCTAAGCTTGCCGCTTTACCTTGCAAGGTTTTTTTGCTGCTGGATTGAAAACCATTTTCTTCCCATGAGACTGATGTCAACAGTTGTTTTTGCGGAATGCCTGGCAATGATTTTCCGGCTAAGGCCGTGCCACTTGCATATTCAGCGCTCATGATGGTAGCCGTGACTTGTGTACGCCAGTTTGAGTTGAATGTATGGCGCGCAGAAAGCTCTAGTCCTTTGCGCAATGTTTCAGAAGCGTTGGTGAAAGCCGTGCGGCCACCCACAGACAAGCTGGTCACAATTTCATTGTCTGTTTTGATTCGAAACAAGGCCGCATCCAATCGAGTATTTGGAGAGGGGGTCCATTTGCTACCCAACTCAAGGTGTTTGCTGCGTGAGGGAACCAAGTTCGCATTGAAGAGACCGACGACAGAGGTGCCTGATTTGGTGTACACCGACTCTGAAAGTGTGGGCGTTTCAAATCCTCTGCCTTGGTTTGCGTAAATGTTCAATGTGTCATGAACATGCCAAGTGGCGCCAATGACAGGATTGGCTGCTTCATAGCTGACAGAGCCCGAACCGTTGACACCATCTGTCAGATAGTCGTCTTTGCTTTTAAGTTGAACATTACTTTGGCGCACTCCGGTGACAAAGGTCCAATCTGGTATGACACGCCAGTTGGCTTGTGCAAAGTAATCGCGGTTGGTGCTTTCATTCAATTCTTTGCGGTTGACATTGCCAGTCTTTTGACCGGAAACTGCAAGACCACCTTGTCGATTTTCTCCTGCGTGGTCTTGTTCAAATCCTGCGACCCAATCAACGGCTTTGTCATTCGCTAAATTGTGTTTGCCTTGGATTTGCAAGCCCAGCCCGTGAAAATCTCTTTGCAGACCTACCCATGTACCTGCAGAAGCAGAAGCTGCTTGGAATTGCAAGTTATCGCGATTGCCGCCGTAGATGCGCGCTTGAATGCGGGTGTTTTGATTCAACTTGTGTTCTAGCACAGCGCCTGCTTGTTCTTGGTTTACTGCTTTTCGAGTGTCGTTGACAAAGGCAAAATTGCCAGCCTGTTTGGGGTTGGCCCAAAACTGAGCTGCCGTTAAGCCAAGTGGATCCTTGGCATAGGGCATGCGAAAGACATTGGCAATCAACTTCAATCGGGTATCTGCATTCAAGTCGACCGTTGTCACACTGTTGAGTTGTTCTCTTTTGGCCTGGCTGTTGTCTCGGTAGCCTTGTATGTTGAAGGTGCTGTAGTCGGCTACAAAGCCAGCGTTGCCAATGCGCTGACTCAATTGCCAGTCTGTGCGCTCAAGGCCATAACTGCCCTTGAAAATTTGCGATTGCGCCGTGGGCGTAAGGTCGGCTTCGCGTGTGAACACTTGAATCACACCACCCGCAGAGTTGCCGTAGAGCTGCGCTAAGGGGCCTGTTAAGACTTCTATTTTCTCTGCAGATGTGAGGCTGACAGTAGAGGCTTGGCCTTGGCCATCTGGTGTGGTGGCTGGAATACCGTCTGTGATGAGTCGGAAACCTCTTAAGCCGAATGCTGATCTTGCGCCAAATCCTCGAACAGATATTTGCACATCTTGTGCATAGTTGTTTCGATTTAAGGCAACCACCCCGGGCGCTCTTGACAACACATCTGACAAGTTAACTTGCGGTCCGCTGTTGCGAATGGTTTCTGTATCGATGGTGTAGATGGATGTGGGTGCGTCAAATTGTCGTTGTGTGAGGCGGCCACTTTGTACCAGGATATTGTCAGTGGGTTGTTCGGTTTGGGCGATGGCCCAAGCAGTGCTGACACTTGAAAGAAATGCAATCTGCCAAGAACATCTCAGATAGTGGAAGCTTGAAACTTTTGATAAATGCATGGATAAATTTATTTATCTGCCATCATCATTGATAGAAAGTTCCCTTGCAAAATGAGGGTTTTCTAATTCAATGGCGCGTCAGTGAATTTCGCTCACAATGTAGATATGAAACAAACTCATCAACCAGGGGCTTGGCCCTCGCCCTTATCTGCAACATTGTTGGCCCAAGCAGGCAGTAGCCTTATGTGGTCGCAGCCCATGGGCGACGACCTTTGGTGGGATGAGGTAAGGCCCAGTGAAGCCGGCAGAACGCTTGTGGTCAGTCGCCAACATGGTGATATTTTGAAAGCCCCATGGAGTGCCAAAAGTCAGGTGCATGAATATGGAGGTATCAGTTGGCTGGGGGTTGAGCTTCAGGGGCAAGCCATGTTGGTGTTTGTGAACAAAGCCGATCAACGCATTTACATCACCGAACCGATGGGCGAGCCTCAGCCCTTGAGTCCCGAATCGCCCGCTGGGCAGAGTCATCGCTATATCGAGATGATTGCAGTAGGCAATGAAATTTGGTGCATTCGCGAGGTTCACAAAGACGGCTGCGTAGTACGCGATTTGGTAGCCCTCTGCATGAAGGGCGATGGTTTAGGGCCATTGCGCAGCTTGGAAGCTTCATCGCACTTTTATGCTCACCCAAGGCTTTCTGCTGATGGCCGCTATTTGTCTTGGATTGCATGGGAGCATCCTCAAATGCCTTGGGATGGTACAGAGGTTCGGGTGGCAGAAGTGTCAAACGGCCAACTGATCAATGTGCAGGTATTGGCAGGCGATCTGCAAACTTCATGTTTGTCGCCAGAGTGGGGGACCCACAACGAGCTTTATTTCATCTGCGACAAAAGTGGCTGGTGGAATCTTTGGCAAGTAGATTTAACTGGCAAGCAAACACAGCTCATTGATGAGGCAACAGAATGGGGCTTTCCTCTTTGGCAGTTGGGCATGCGAGCATTGTCGGTCTTGCCAGATGGGCAAGTGCTTTCGGTGCATGGCGCTGTGGACGCTAGAAAAATTGTTCGTGTTGATCCACAAACGCGTGCCATGCAAGACTTAGATTCAAGCTTGACCGATTTCAAGCCATCGCTGAGTGCTTCTGGTAGCAAGGCCTATGCAGTCGGTGCCAGTGCCAAAGTGGTTTCTCAACTGATTGAAATTGATTTGAAAAATTGGGAAGTGTCCAGCGTGATCACTTCAATCAAGGCGCCCATTGATGCAAGCTATTTTCCGAGTCCTCACGAAATGAGTGCAGTGCGAGCGGATGGCCGAAAAGTTTTTGCCATTTTGCATGCCGCTTACCATCCAAATTTTGAGTCCTCAGAAAAACCGCCTTTGATGGTGGTTGTGCATGGCGGACCCACCGCCAATTCATCGGCCACGCTTTCAATGAAATACGCCTATTTCACATCGCGCGGCATTTCTGTGGTGGATGTGAACTATGGCGGGTCTA
>CAXNGF010000143.1:0-5400 GCA_964201905.1 Limnohabitans sp.
CTGCCCAAAGCGCGAACGCGCGTCCAGTCGTTGCCCAAGCCGCCCGCAAATTTGGACAGCAAAGCATTTTCTTTGATGGATTCGTAAATGCCGTCGAGGTCGTCTGGCACGGTGGTGAGATAGCAGCTGGACAGCTGTGAGCGCAAGCCGGCGCTGTTAAAGAGCGTGGGCGTGCTGGACATGAAGTCAAAGGAAGACAGCACTTCATAGAACTCGATGGCACGGGCTTCGCGGTCGGCTTCGCCCAAGGCCAAGCCCATGGCAACGCGCATGAAGAAGGACTGGGGCAACTCGATGCGTGTTTTGCGCACGTGCAAGAAGTAACGGTCGTACAAAGTTTGCAGGCCGAGGTAGTCAAATTGCAAATCCCGATCGGCTTTGAGGGCTGCACCCAATTTTTGCAAGTCGAATTGGAGCAGTCTTTCGTCGAGCAAGCCGTTGTCTACGCCCTTTTTGATGTAGCCAGGGAAGTAGTCAAGGTAGTGAGCGGCCATGTCTTTCAAGAGCACTTCTTTGCCCAAGACTTCTTTGGCAATGGTGTGCATGAGCAAGCGGGCTGTGACGTAGGTGTAGTCTGGGTCTTTCTCGATCAGGGTGCGAGACGCCAAGATGGACGCCTTGTAAACCTCTTCCATGGGCACGCCGTCGTAGAGGTTGCGCATGGTTTCGGCCACGATGGGGTCGGGCTGGACGTCTTTGCCCAGGCCCTGGCAGGCATTGACGATAAGGCCTTGCAAATAGTTGAGGTCGAGGGGGACGCGCTGGCCACCATCCAAGACGTGCAGGGTGGGATGAGCGTTGACCGCCGCTTTTTCTTCTTTAGCTTGGGCCCGCTCTTGCGTGCGACGCTCGCGGTAAAGCACATAGGCGCGGGCCACTTCGTGGTTGCTGCTGCGCATCAGGCCCAATTCGACCTGGTCTTGCACATCTTCAATGTGAAAGGTGCCGCCGCCAGGGCGTGAACGCACCAAAGCGCGAATGACCGCTTGGGTTAATCCATCGACCACTTCGCGCACGCTGGCAGATGCGGCGCCCTGTGTGCCGTGGACTGCCAAAAAGGCTTTCATCAAAGCAACGGCAATTTTGTTGGGTTCAAAAGGAACGACACCCCCATTGCGACGAATGATTTGGTAATTGGCCAAGGCATGCGTTGCCGGTGGCGGGGTTTGAGAGGCGCTAGGGTTGCTAGAGAGGCTGGTATTTTTAGGCGTTTGATTTAGCTCAATTTGCATGTCGTTCTCGGTTGTCAGGGGCAGTTCAGTTTTAATTTATTTTGGGCCGACAAAGAAGTGGTTTTCTTGGTTTTCACTAGACCGTGACTTTGGCGTGTAGACACTATATATGGGGTCTGTGACGAATTCAAGCCACTAGGGGTAGTGTGTGAGGAATATTTTGGGGCCTGTGCCAGCAAGCCACCCTTAGGGGCTAAGGCAGCGAGCAAGTTGGATGGTTTTAGAGGCCTAAAAAGATGGCTTGAAATGCGCGTCAAATATGCAGGTTTTATAGAAACTCTAGATTTGATGCGGGTTTGCTTGCATTTGCCTTTGCAAAACCTTGCAAATAAATGCTTCGCAAAATTTTCTTTCAATCGTCGCTGCCTTAAAGCTTGAAAATGGTGCAAGAAAATTACAAAAATGCCATTAAAAAATATTTCAAAATAATTTCAAGAAAATTCAAATCTTGGGGAAATATTGATGCGGCCACGCCACATTTTTCTGTAGCAAAGCCCAATCGAAACCAGGCCCAGGGTCTTTTTTACGGCCGGGTGCAATGTGTTCATGGCCCGCAATGTTCGTGATGGGATATTGCTGACCAAGTACCCCGCAAAGTTGCGCCAGACTTTCATATTGAGCCGCTTCAAAGTGGTTCCCCTCTAAGCCTTCTAGCTCAATGCCAATCGAGTCGTCATTGCAATTGCTGCGGCCTCGGTAATGGGAGGCGCCGGCGTGCCACGCGCGTTGATCGCAACTGACAAACTGCCAAACTTTGCCCGTTCGCTCAATGAAAAAATGAGAGGAAACTTCTAAACCTCGAATCGACTGGAAGTAGGGATGGGCGTCCCAATTGAGTTGATTGGTGAAAAGCTGTTGAACCGCGCCGTTGCCAAACTGGCCTGGAGGAAGGCTTATGGCGTGAAGCACCAGCAAGTCGATGACGGCGCAAGCAGGGCGAGGGCCAAAGTTGGGGGACTCGCATTTTTCAGCGGCTTGACACCAGCCCAGTTGCCAAATGTCAAAGCTCATGGCATTCAGGTTGCTTGATCGCCAGCAGCTTGGCGATGAGTCTCAGAGCAGTAGCGACCAGATCTGCCCTGCACCATGTCTAAATCGGGCAAGTGAACGCCGCAATGATCGCAGGCATGCATGGGGCTGGGTTGTTGCAAGGCATCGGTGGGGTTGGCCTTGCTATTGCCTTGTGTTGCTTGGTCTTTTGACTTGTCTTGTTGTTTTTCTTTGAGTGCGTTGAGGCGATTTCTGCGCCACAACCAAACCCCAAACAAAACAGCCAGCAAAAAAATGAAGATTTTCAAAGGCTGCGCCCCAAAATCACTTCAAGTACAAACCGCGATCCGGCGTAGGCGAACAACAAAAATGCAGAGCCTGTGTAAAGCACCCGAACAGCACGCCGACCACGCCAGCCAAATTGATGGCGCCCGACCAAAAGCGCGCCAAAGGTGAGCCAAGACAATATAGAGAGCACTGTTTTGTGATCCCACTTCCAATGGGCCCCAGCAGCGCCGTAGAGTTGCTCGCCAAAAAGAATGCCTGCAATGAGCGTGAAAGTGAGCAAAATAAAGCCGAGCAGCACAAACCGAAACATAAGGCGCTCGAGGGTGAGCAAGGGCAGGCCGCTTTGGTTTTCGTTGCCTTTGCGAATTTCGATTTCTGCGCTGGTCATGAGCGCGGCATGAACCACGGCCGCGGCAAACATGGCATAGGACGCAATGCCCAAAGCCCAGTGCAGGGGCAGCCAAATGGAGGCCGAAACCTGAAGTGCTTGACCGGGGTAGTACCAAGACAGGGCCACTGAAGCGCTGCCCAATGCCGCCATGACCCAACGGGCTTTGAATTTTGGAAAGTACTGGCTCTCAACCGTGTAGGCTGTCAAAACCCACCAGACCGTGACGGACAAAGCCGGTGCAAAACCAAATCGGGGTGTATCGCCCCACAAGCCCAACCCAAGGGTGCATGCGTGCAAGACCCAAGCCAGCCACAGGTATCTACGGGTCAAGTTGGGGCCCATTCGATCGGCTACAAGAGCGGGAATGCCATAGGCGATGACAGTTAAAAGTGACAACCACATCGCCAATTCAGAGGGACTGGCTAAAATCATGCTTCCTAGTTTAGCGTTTTGAGCCGCTGCAATTTGGCAAAAGGCTCAAAAGCTAGCGGTTTATGAAAAATTTTCTTTATGGCCTCAGCTCTCACAGACAAACTCTCGCTACTCGTTAAGCAAATCAGCGGACAAGCGCGGATCACTGAATCCAATGTGTCTGACATGCTGCGAGAGGTGCGCATGGCGCTCTTGGAGGCCGACGTCGCGCTGCCTGTCGTTCGCGATTTCATTGCGCGGGTCAAAGACAAAGCCTTAGGGCAAGAGGTTTTGGGATCTTTAAAGCCGGGCCAAGCCTTGGTGGCCATCGTCAACCGAGAATTGGCCGCCACCATGGGCGATGGTGTGGCCGATATCAATCTGGCAGCGCAACCCCCAGCGGTCATTTTGATGGCAGGTTTGCAAGGTGCGGGTAAAACCACCACCACCGCCAAGTTGGCAAAGCATCTGATTGAAAAACGCAAGAAAAAAGTGCTCACTGTGTCGGGCGACGTTTACCGACCCGCAGCCATTGAGCAATTGAAAACTGTCACGGCTCAAGCCGGCGCTGAATGGTTTCCCAGCTCACCTGATCAAAAACCTTTGGACATTGCGCGGGCTGCCATTGATTACGCGCGCAAACATTTCTTCGATGTGTTGCTTGTAGACACTGCTGGTCGCCTGGCCATTGATGAAGCGCTGATGGCTGAAATTCGCGAACTGCACGCGGTCTTGAAGCCTGTGGAAACCTTGTTTGTGGTGGATGCCATGCAAGGTCAAGACGCCGCCAACACGGCCAAAGCTTTTAGCGATGCGCTGCCAATTACCGGCATTGTGCTCACCAAGATGGATGGCGACTCGCGCGGTGGTGCGGCTTTGTCGGTGCGTCAAATCACGGGCGCCCCCATCAAGTTTGCCGGTACCAGCGAAAAAATTGACGGTCTCGAAGTGTTTGATGCCGAGCGTCATGCCGGCCGTATTTTGGGCATGGGCGATATCTTGGCTTTGGTTGAGCAAGTCACGGCAGGGATTGACATGGAGGCTGCCCAAAAAATGGCGGCCAAAGTCAAAAGCGGCGCTGGTTTTGATTTGAATGACTTCTTGGCACAAATTCAGCAAATGAAACAGATGGGCGGGTTGTCGAGTTTCATGGACAAGTTACCCAGCCAACTGGCGGCCAAAGCGGGCAACATGGATTTGGGCAAAGCTGAAAAAGACATTGCCCGCAAGCAGGGCATCATTCACAGCATGACGCTCAGGGAGCGCAGCAAACCAGAACTCATCAAGGCCACACGCAAGCGCCGAATTGCCATGGGTGCGGGCGTTCAGGTGCAAGACGTCAACCGCTTGCTGAAAGAGTTTGAGCAAATGCAAGACATGATGAAAAAAATGTCAGGCGGCGGCATGATGAAAATGATGAAGCGCTTGGGCGGCATGAAGGGCATGGGCGGCTTTGGCGGTATGGGTGGCGGAGGCGGTTTTCCCGGCATGAAGCGCTAACAGCCGATGACCTAAGTTGCCCAGTACCAGTGCGCGGGGCAGGCTTTATATGCGGCTGAAGTATTCGCGCCGGTGAAATTCAACAGGGTCTTCGGCGTCATTGAAGCGAGTTTGCTCAGACTGTTTGATGCGCTGGTAATAGCGCACAAAATCTCGGCCAAAGCCTGCATTCAAAACGGTGTCTGCGTCTAAGTGCGTTAGGGCTTCGCCCAGTGTGACCGGCAGGCCCAAGCTACTCTCGGCATAAGGTGTTTCTGTGGCCTCGGGCGCAGTTAAAGAATTGTCAATGCCATCTAATCCAGCCCAAATTTGCGAGGCCATGTACAGATAGGGGTTGGCTGCTGGCTCGCCCAACCTGTTTTCAATGCGCGTGGCAAGGTCGCCTGCGCCGCCAACCACTCTGAGCATGGCACCCCGGTTGTCGCGGCCCCACAAAATGGCTTGCGGTGCAAGTGCGTTGGGTTTGAAACGGCCAAAGCCATTCACGGTGGTGGTGCACAAAGACGTCATGCCTTGGCCATGCGCCAACAAGCCTGCCAAATAATGTGCGCCCATGTTGGACAGCGTATGGCGAGCATCGTTGGCCTG
>CAXNGF010000144.1:0-5366 GCA_964201905.1 Limnohabitans sp.
ATAGCAGGTAGCAAAGAAACAATGCTGCCATAGCTCAGCCCAAACCAAAGCGCAAACAAAGCAAACATCCAACGGTCTTGTGCGCCAGCCCATACCAAATACGACAAGCCCATCAGGCCTTGCATGAGCATGAGGGTTCTGATGCGCCCCATGCGATCGGCCAGCCAACCAATTGCAAATCGGCCAATTAAACTGCCAATGCCAATCAAGCCAACCAGGCCCACTGCTTGTGCATCCGGCACGCCAGCATCTCTGGCAGCAGCAGAAATGTGCGCAAAGGGAACAAACATCACCGGCGCACCCAGCAAGGTACCCATGTAGAGCCATTTGAAAGAAGGGGTTTTCAAAGCCGAAGAAAGAGTCAGGCCAGGAAGTTGGCCGCTTGTGTTGCCATTTAAATTAGGGGCACGCTTTAACAAAAAACCAGCCGTCAAGCCAAACAGCAGCACGCCGGCCGACATCATTTGAAGCGCGTCTCGCCAACTGACCTCGGTCAATAAATAGCTGACGACCACCGGCAAAATGAGTGTGCCTGCGCCGACACCCGAGCTGGCTATGCCAGATGCCAAACCGCGGCGCTTGTTAAACCAGGGCTGAACTGAGGCGATTGAAGGTGTATAGACAAAGGCAATGCCCAAGCCAACCAAAAGCCCGTAGCTGAGATAGACGGTGGCCAAACTTTGTGCCAAGCTGGTCAAAAACAGGCCCATGGCGATGAAAACCATACCGGTCATGCAAACCAAGCGCGGCCCCCATCTATCGGCCAACATACCACCACCAGCACCTAATACGAAGTACACCAAGCCGCAGAGGCCAAAGATCCATGACACATCGGCTCGCTGTGCTGCAAATTCCTTGGCAAAATTTTCAAAAAATGCCGCAAACGAATAGGACACGCCAAAGATGACAGCCAGACAAACAAAAGTTGCCCAGACAACCACCCATGCTCTGCGGGATTCCATTCGCCATTAACCCCAGCTGGCAACTGAGTCAGGGCTGATCTGCATTTTGAAAAGCATGAAATGTCTCCCTGAATCTTGATTGGTTGGCTTGTAGTTTAGTGTTTTTTTTAAAGTCACTGATTTTTTCGCAAGCTCTTGGGTCAGAAACCTGAAAGTCAATTTATGCTCTACTGTCATTGTCAATGAAAGTACACAGCATGAGTTCTCCCATTACCCCTCGGCTAGCGGGCATTCGGTTTGTTCACTCACCAGGACCGACCCATGTCCCCCATGAAGTGATGCACGCCATGCAAAGACCCATGACTGACTTGGCCGACCCCCGAGTGGGTGCACTCATTGCGGCTTGCGAAACGGGTATGAAAGAGTTGCTGCACTCTCCAGCCTCCGATGTTTTCTTTTATGCCAGCAATGGCCATGGTGTGTGGGAAGCTGTATCGGCCAATTTAGGATCTGACAAGCACAGCTTATTGATTGCGGGTTCTGGCCATTTCTCAGACCAATGGGCTATCCAAACCACCAGCTTAGGCCTCTCTGTCATCAGAACACCTCACACAGAGGGTCAACAAATTGATGTGCCAGCCATTGAAGCAGCACTTCGCGCTGACACAGCGCACAAAATTTCAGCCGTCATGGTGGTTCATACCGACACTGCCAGCGGTATCTCTAGTGATCTACAAGCCATTCGCACTGCCATTAACCGCACGGGGCATCCAGCACTTTATGTGGTAGATGTGGTTGCGTCGTTGGGCGCAGCACCCTTTGACATGGATGAACTGGGCGCTGATGTCTGCCTTGGCAGTTCTCAAAAAGGCTTGATGATGCCCCCAGGTCTAGGTTTTGTAGCGGCCAATGCCAAAGCTTTTGCTTGGTCAGTGGCACACGCTAAGCCCCGCTACTACTGGAGCTGGTTAGAACGGAAAACCGACAACCAATCGGCCAAGTTTTGTGGCACACCACCTTTGGCACACCTTGCAGGGTTAGAGGTTTCATTGGGCTTGTTGAAAGAAGAGGGCCTGTCAGCGGTTCACGCACGTCACCAGCGATTGGGCGCTGCCGTCAGAGCTGCCGTCAATTGCTGGGCTAGCGCAGGGGCCCTCAAACTGCACTGCCAAGATCCAACAGGATTTTCATCCTCAGTCACAGCCATCGAAGTTGCTCCCGGCATAGACCCAGAAGCCATGCGGACTGTGGCTCGCGAAAAATTTCAAGTGGCCATCGCTGGTGGCTTGGGCCAATTGGCTGGCCGAGTATTTCGAATTGGCCATTTGGGAGATATGAACGAGCCCATGATCTTGGGTGCGCTGGCCGGTATTGAAGCGGCAATGACAGTTCAAAAAATCCCGTATGGCCCCAACGGCATGGCAGCGGCCATTGCCTATTTGGCAGAACACACACCCTGACAAAAAACGCACTTCTTCAAAGGCTAATGGCGTGTCATAAGCAGCCCCTGGAGCTCAAGCATCCTGCGGGGGTATTGCTAGCGCTTCATACAAAGGCAAAATTTCTGAACGAATTTGTTTGAAGTGGTAGGCGTAAACAAGGGCGGCGCTAAATCCGGTTGCACCAAAAATTGCCAATGCGTAGGGACTTCCAATGTGGTCGGCTAACCAGCCAGAGCACAGCGAACCCACAGGTGACATGCCCAAGAAAGACATGACATACAGGGCCGCGACGCGTCCCCGCAACTCATCTGGCACGATACTTTGCAGCACCGTATTGGTCGAAGCTGCCGTTAGCATCATGCCCAAGGATGAAACAAACAACATGGGCAGCGCCAGCCATAAACTTTCAGAGAAAGAGAATGCCAACAAGCTGAGCCCTGCTCCACCTGCACTCCAACCAATGACTTTGAAAAGGCCGCGAATGTTTGTTCGGGTGGCCAAATAAATCATGCCGCAAACCGCACCCATTCCAGCGGAGCTGTAAAGCAGACCCAAGGTTCTGGAATCACCTTGGAACCTCTCGCTGGCAAACCACGGCATGAGGGAGCCATAGGACTGCAAACAAAAACTGTTCACAGCAACTAGGATCAACGCGCATCGACTGGGAAAGAACCCATAGGCATAGTTAATTCCGAACATCAACTGCTTCAGGATACTTGAAGGCCCATGACTGACAACATGTGCGGCAATGTTTGTGGCACGCAGCGCTGACAGAACAGCGAAACGCATGACGCAATTGACAGCAAAACTCCAAACTTCGCCAAAAGTGGCCGTGATCAAACCACCCAACATGGGGCCAATGAACCTGGCACCATTCATCACAGTTGAATTAAGTGCAATGGCATTGGTCAGTTCTTGCCGGTCGGGCAAGAGTTTAGAAATGAGAGCTTGTCTGGCTGGCGCATCAAAGGCGTTGCCCAGACCGAGGACAGCATTGCCCAGCACCACATGCCATGCTTCGATACGCCCACTGACCATGAGAGCCAGCATGACCAAGGACTGCAACATGGCCAAGGTATTGGTGGCAAATAAAACACGCCGAACATCAATGCGATCAAGCAAGACCCCTGCAAATGGGGTGATCACCAACATGGGGATCTGCAAGCTGAATGCGGCCAAACCCAACATCACAGTCGAGCCCGAAAGTTTGTAGACCAGCCAACTGGTGGCGATCAACTGAACCCAGTTACCGATTTGAGAAGTGCCCTGCCCCACAATGAACAATCGAAAGTTGCGGTGATGCAGCGCACGCAGACTGTTCGGTAGTTTCATATTTTGGGATCCTGCTCATATGGCTGAAATAGCTTGGTCTTCATTCTAGTGTCTGAGGGGGTGGCAAAATGAACACTCTAATTTCCAAATTTTCGCAAGAAAAGGATTTCAACATGGTTCAGCGGTTTGATGTGGGAGCTCGGCTTTCTGAGATGGCCATTCACAATGGCGTGGTTTATTTGGCAGGTCAAATCCCTGAAGACCCCAACTTAGATATCGAAGGCCAAACACTTGAGGTTTTGCAAGCCATTGATCGATTGCTGGCACGTGCTGGCACCCATAAGGGCAAACTTCTGATGGTTCAAATATTCTTGGTGGACTTGAAAGACTTTGAAGGTATGAACCGGGTTTGGGATAGCTGGGTTGTGCCAGGGCACACGCCGCCCAGGGCCACTGTTCAAGCCAACTTGGCTTCTTCCAAATGGCGCTTAGAGGTGGTTGCCACTGCCGCCCTTTAAGTGGGCATTCATCTGCGCCTCATTAGGCAAGAACAAAACGATGATGGCACCCAAAGCTGCCACCCCGGTCAGCGCCACCATGAGTTGCGTAAACCCAGCCACCTTCACTACGGGCCCTAGCAAGTAAACCGCAATAGAGCTAAAACCAAACGAGATGGCAATGCGCGTGCCGCTCACGCGGGAGCGCATCGCATCGTCAATATAGCGAACCACCATGGTGTCGCTAAAAGGAATTGCGCCAAAGACCATCACCATGTAAGCAATGGCTGCTACATACCAAGCCCAACCAGTGGTTTGCGACGAAATCCCAAAAGCCACAATTTGAAGAAGCAAGACACCAAAGAACAAGGGCTTCATGGGAAATCGATCGAGCAAGCGACCGACCACCAACTGCGCCAAAGAGGCCACCGCATAAACGGCAGCCAACAGCATGCCCAAACGAGAGGGGTCGTTCACCAAGCCATCTAGGCGCTCGGCCAGCAACTGTGCATTGCCGTTGGTGGTAATGTTGAACAACACGCTGGTGGTGGTGGCCGTTGCAACCATAACCGCGAAAGTTCGCCATGCCACATGCTTAGGCAATTGCACTGAATTGGATTTCTTTTTGGCGGGCGCATCTGACTCATGGGGCGCAACCCAAGCAAATACAAAACCGCAAGCGATAGAGACCAAACCGGGCACGATGAAAGCCACTCGCCATCCCTGCCAAGCCACCAAAAATCCTGTTGAAAGGGCCGCCAAGGCAATGCCCAAATTGCCCGCTAGACCATTGATGCCGATGGTGAATCCTGGTCGAACTGCTTTTTGTACCAACATTGGAATACCAACAGGATGGTAAATGGCGGAAAAAATACCTAAAACAGTGAGCGCAATGCCCATTTGAAGAGGGGTTTGAGTGAGTGAGACGCCGATGGACGAAAGACCCATGCCGAAAAAAAACACCAGCATCATTTGCCTGCGTCCCCACAGATCACCCATGCGCCCAGCAGGAATTGAGGCAAAACCAAACATCATGAAGGCACCAACTGTGTAAGGCATCATGTCCTCCCAGCCGGCGACCCCAAAATCTTGGGCGATGGCACCCACTGCCGTTGCAAAAATCAATAAAAACAGATGGTCAAGCGCGTGGCCCAAATTCAGCAGCAGAGAAGGAAGGAAAGGCATGCAAGCTCGATTCTAGGATTGAGATATCCGAAGAGGCATTCGAAAACACCCATTGAATCCTGATTAAA
>CAXNGF010000145.1:0-5356 GCA_964201905.1 Limnohabitans sp.
TGATGCTTGAATCTTGTTCCAACGCAGCCTGATAAATCTGACGCAAATCCATCACCGCTGTTTGCGAACAGACACCCTGCGAAATGACTGCCAACACAATGGCAATTAAGCCATTTTTAAATTTGAAATTTGCAGCCATCACTCCTCCTTCAAAGAAGCCGCCATCCGCTTCGTTAAGGGATGAATCAAATAAGTCAGCAACGAACGCTCGCCTGTTTTAATCACAATTTCTACGGGCATGCCAGGCTGCATTTGCCTTTGACCCAGTGTTTTCATACCAGCAGGCGTGACTTGAACTCGCGCTAAGTAGTAAGAAAATTGAGGCGCTTGCGGGTCGCTCAATAGATCGCCTGAAACTGACAAAATTTTGCCTTCCACCACCAACTGTGGAGAGTGCGCAAATGTATTAAATCGAATGTCAGCTGGAAGTCCGCTCTGTACTTTGTCAATTAAATGAGGCGGGATATGAGCTTCTAACAACAAGGACTGGTTGTCTGGCACCACATCCAAAAGTTTTTGGCCAGGCTGTAATACGGCACCTACAGTTTGAACCGTTAAACCAACCACCTGCCCATTGGCCGGTGCTTTAATTTCCATCCGATCTAAATCGGCTGTCACGGCCACAAACTTTTCAGCATCCGATTGCGTCTCTCGCGTGATATCAGCCAACTGAGATTCAATTTCCTTTCGGTATTCTTGTTTGCGCGCCATTGAGCGCTGACCCAGTTCTGCCACTTGACGATTCACACGCAAACTATTGCCCACCAAGTCTGCAATGGCAGCGTTTGACTCTGCCACCATTCGCTCAAGTTCTAGTTGTCTATTTCTAGGGGCATAGCCTTCTTTCACCATGCCACGAACGTTGTTGAGTTCTTCATTCAGCAAAGAAAGCTGGTTTCTTCTTTGAACCAAAATATTCTGATACGACCCCAATTGTTCTTTCAAACCTTGTATGTTTTCTTCAATACCCTGCAGGTCAGCGGTTAGGGCGGCCCTTCTAGCTTGAATCAGTTGTTGCTGGGTCACAATCTGCTGCTTAATGAGAGGGTCGTTCATGGCGGCCTTCACATCGGGGTGGAAATCAATGGCGGCGTTCCCCGCTTGCTCTGCAAACAATCGGCTTTGCATGGCTCTGTAGCCCAAATATCTTTGGCGCACGGATTCGTAGTTGGCACGGGCCACTGCCGCATCCAATCTGAGCAAAGGTTCGCCTTCTTTGACCTGCTGGCCTTCATGCACAAGCACCTCTTTCACAATGCCACCCGACAAATGCTGCACTGTTTTGCGTTTGGTATCGATGGTGACCATGCCTTGCGTTGGCACGCCTTCATCTAAGGGCGCAAAAGCAGCCCACAACAAAAACCCACCAAAGCCTAAGCCCAGCACCCAAAGTCCAGCACGCGCCACTGCGCTTGTGTCTGAAGACGCATTGCTTGTAGCGTCTTCACTGGTTCGAACCACCTGTGCATCTTGAACAGAACTGGTCAATGATTTTTTAAAGTTTTTAATAGCCATGACAATCTCGCTTTAAAGCGTCAAAAAAATTAAGCTGGCGCAGAAGCCGCTTGCGCTGCTTCACGTTGTTTTTGCAATGCTGCCAGCACGCCGTCCCGCGGACCACTGGCTTGCACAGTACCTTGGTGCAATATGAGTAAACGGTCAGCCACGCCCACAATTCCGGGCCTGTGACTAATGAGCACCACCGTTTTACCTTTGGCCTTCAGGCCCTCCACTGCACGAACCAAAGCGTTTTCACCTTCGTCGTCCAAATTGGCATTGGGTTCATCCAGCACCACCAGTGCAGGGTCGCCATACAAAGCGCGAGCCAAACCTACGCGTTGGCGTTGGCCTCCTGAGAGCAAGCTCCCAGCCTCACCCATTGGCGTGTCGTAACCTTTGGGGAATCGCAAAATCATTTGGTGTAAACCTGAGGCCTCTGCCGCAGCAATCACTTTTTCAGAATTGACTTCGCCCGCTCTGGCTATGTTTTCTGCAATGCTGGCATCAAACAATTCAATGTCTTGCGGCAAATACCCAACATGGGGGCCGAGGGCCATTCGATCCCAGTCCAAAATGGGTTGGCCGTCTAGCAAAACTTCACCTGAAGTTGTAGGCCAAACACCAAGCAATACTCTGGCCAAAGTCGATTTTCCAGACCCTGAGGCACCCAATACAACCGTGACGGTACCAACGGGCATGAGGGCACTAATGCCTTTCAAAATAGGGGTCTCTCTTCCGGGAGCAGAGGCCACCACATCTTTCAAAACCACATCACCCTTGGGCAATCCTTCCATGATTTTGTGTTCGCGCACGGGGTGCGCCTCAAACAAATCGCGAAGCCTGATAAATGCCTCGCGCGCACTCAGAAATCCGCCCCATGTTCCCACCATCAAATCGATAGGCGCCAAGGCACGTGTCATGAGAACATTGGCTGCAATCATGGCGCCAGGCGAAATCTCCCCTTGAATCACCAACACTGCACCACCCCCCAAAGCCAATGATTGCTGTGTGTAGCGCACGAACTTGCTCCATGCCATCACTTTGCCAGCCACGTTTTGAGCATGCAAAGTTTGTTTCATGGCCTCAGAGTTTTTGCCAGACCAACGGCGGTACAGGTTACCCACCATGCCCATCGACTCTAATACTTCTGCATTTCTAAACTTACTTTGCAAATAGCCACCCACTTCAGTTTGAACTTTTGAAGCTGATGCCTGTGCAGGCTTCACGGCCAAATTACCAAGCCATGCCAGCAGGGCTTGAAGTCCCGCAAAAAAGATAGCCATCCAACCCAGCCAAGGATGCAACATGAACAGCACGGCAATGTAGATAGGGGCCCAAGGTGCATCAAAGAATGCAAAGATGCCGTTGCCCGTTAAAAACTGACGAAGCTCTGTCAGGTCAGAAAATGCTCTTGAAGGGTTAGATACCTGAGGATTTAAATAGGCTTCGTAGCTGGCATGAAATAACCTTTTGCTAAGCATTTCATCCAAACGCACACCCGATCGCACCAGCAACTTGGTGCGCATCATTTCAGAAAATGTAAGCACTGCAAATAAAAACAAGGTAATTAAACTGACCGCAGTCAGAGTGCCCATGCTCATGCTAGACATGACACGGTCAAACACCTGCAACATGTAAATAGTGGGCGTGAGCATCAGCAAGTTGGCCACCATGCTGAACACACCGGCCACCACAAATTCCTTGCGGAACTGCCACAAAACTCTAGAGAGTTCGTCTTTGTTAAAAATATCTGGCGTTTTCATATATTAATTCCATCAAGCAGCTGCAGGGGTGGGTGCCGAAGCCACTTGTGCTGGCTGTCTTGCGTTTTGCAGGGCCGCCAAAACTTCATCTCTAGGGCCAAACGCTTGCTGAGTTCCTTCTCTCATGACCAGCATCTTGTCGGCCACGCCCAACACACTGGTTCTGTGCGTCATCACTACAAATGTGGTGCCCAGTTGTTTGAGCGTCAAGATAGCTTTGGCCAGCGCAGCATCACCCACTTCATCCAAACTTGAATTGGGCTCATCCAAAACCACAAACACGGGTCTGCCATAAATGGCACGGGCCAAGCCCACTCGCTGTCGTTGCCCTCCTGAAAGAATGGCACCATCTCTTCCAATGGGGCTGTTGTATCCCAAGGGCATGGCTTCAATGAGTTCATGCAAGCCCACCAACTTGGCTGCTGCCTCCACTTGCTGCATGTCTACTTCGCCAAAGCGGGCAATGTTTTCAGCAAGGGTGCCCTCCAGCAATTCCACCCCTTGAGGCAAGTAGCCTAAATAGGGCCCCAGTTCTTCTTTATCCCACGAGTACACATCAGCGCCATCAAGCCGCACCTTACCTCCCAGTGTGGGCCACAAGCCCACCAGCAAACGGGCCAAGGTCGTTTTACCGGATGCCGAGGGGCCTACAACTGCCAACACTTCTCCAGGGTTCAATGCAAATTGCACACCCCTCACAATAGGAACCTGCTGCCCAGGCGCGCCAGCCACCACACCCTCTACCAGCAAATGGCCTTTGGGGGCGGGCAGTGGCATAGCCTCGGGTTTGGTTGGTATTTGCGACAGCAACAATTCAAGTCGAGACCAAGCGCCTCGCGCATTCACCACACTGTTCCATTGCGCGACCACTTGGGTTAATGGCGCCAGCACACGGCCGCCCAATACCGAACCCACAATCATCATGCTGGCACCCCCGTTTAAGGAGTTGCCCAGCATGAGCCAAGCTCCTAAGCCCAACATCAGTGAAGCGAAAACAAGCTGAACCATTTTGGACATGGCACTCCAAAATCCACCGCCTTCTGATGCAACGGCTTGTTGCGCCAAAAATATTTGCTGTCTCTTTTGCCAGCGTGCATGCACGGAAGTCAACATGCCCATCGATTCCATCACATGCGCATTTCTTAATGACGACTCTGCAAATTGCTGAGCAACACCCGCACTTTTGTTGGCATCTGTGAGGGGTTGGCGAATGGCGCGCTCGTTCATATAGGCCACCCCCACTTGCACCACCGCCCCCAACACAGAAGCCCACCCCAATACAGGGCTAATGGCAAATATAAGAAGCAAAGTAAATAATGAAACCGGCGCCTCCATGATGGCCAAGAAAGCAGGGTTTGCCAAAAATTCGCGCACCACTTTCAAATCATTCAAAGCTTGCGTCGAACCGCCCACTTGCCGCTTTAAAAAGCCTTGAAACATGGCACTGTAAACGCGCTCTGACAAAGCTTGATCAAGCTCCATACTGGCCGATCGCAACATAGACGATCTAAATTTTTCCAACAATTCCATCATGGCATAGGCCGCCATAACCATTACCGTCAACATGGCCAGGGTCATGGCGCTTTGGCTGTTGACCACGCGGTCGTACACCTCCATCATGTAGACAGTAGGTGCCAGCATGAGCAAACTGATCACGGTGCTAAAACCCATGGCTAGTTTGATGACTGGCATCATTGGCTTCAAAGCCAATGACAATTCAGAAGGCGGGGTTTGGGGTTTCATGCAGCGACCTCAACAGAAACATATTCAGGAATAGGAGAAACAGACAACATTGACGACAAAACTTCAGGTTCTGAAGGCGTGTCCAATACAGCTTGCGCCTGCTGCTCAGTTAATGGCGTTTGGTTTTCCAACCAAAATGTCAGCTCAAAATGCCCCGCCTGCCGGCGAATGAGAGAAATTTCTCGCAACTTTGCCATTTTGAACATCATGAGTTGCGACTCGGGCAAGGTCAGCTCAAAATGCATGCGGCCATCTAAGGTAAACAATGACAACTTAGAGCCCTTGATGCTCAGGGTGTGCCTGTCAAAATAAACAGGGCAATTGTTTAAAAACTGTAACAACGGCAAGGG
>CAXNGF010000146.1:0-5347 GCA_964201905.1 Limnohabitans sp.
GGCGAGAAATGTGGCAAGCACCGCGTAGAGCGAATCATGCGCAACCACAAGATAAAAGCCATACGCGGCTACAAAAGCCCTAAAGCTGTCAAGGGTCGGCCATCAATTCTTGCGCCAAACCGTGTCAATCGAGAATTCACAGTTGACGCTCCCGACCTTGTATGGGTAACGGACATTACCTACATTCGAACATGGCAGGGCTGGCTGTATTTGGCTGTTGTATTGGATTTGCACTCACGTGCGGTCGTTGGCTGGTCTATGAAACCTACGATCGCCAAAGAGGTGGTCTTGGATGCGCTGATGATGGCGGTGTGGCGACGCAAACCCACGCAAGAAGTGATTGTTCATTCGGATCAAGGTAGTCAATACGGCAGCGATGACTGGAAACGGTTTTGTGATGCAAATAAACTGCTGCCGAGCATGAGTCGTCGTGGCAATTGCTGGGACAACGCAGTGGCTGAGTCGTTCTTCAGTTCTTTAAAGAAAGAGCGTATCCGAAAGCGTATTTACAAAACTCGGGATCTGGCCCGTGCTGATGTTTTTGATTACATCGAAGTCTTTTACAATCGAACTCGACGCCACAGCCATCTGGGTGGCGTTAGTCCCGAGGCATTTGAACGTGCCTCAAATTGAGGCTTGAGTTTGTCTACAGTTGTGTGGGAAGTCCACAGTCTGTGCCCATAGCCGATGTGCATATGCATTTCAACGTAAAGGGGCAACAAACGGCTGAACAGATGCTGCAACGCATGCAGACAAGCAATATTCGATGGGGTGGCGGTGTTGGTGATTACACCGGTGAGATGCAAGCGGCCTTAGGTGATAGGTATATTCCCGCTATTGGACAGACTGAATTCACAAAAGTGTTGATGTCAAGCGGTGAAAAAGGTCTACAGAACTTAGAGCATCCTGTGTTTGTAGAGTTCTTCAAAGAAGCCGAAGCAATGATGGCATCTGGTAAAGCTCGTGGCTTCGGAGAGATACATATTGACAATAAAACTACAACAAATTTCAACGATCCATTTGGTAGGTCAATTCCATTGGATAGCCCTGTGGTTAAGCGAATGTACGAAATTGCCAATGAACACAAGGGCTTTGTTCAAATTCATTACGACAAAAGCTTTCGCACAGTCGATCAAATCATTACCATGGCACAGCGCTATCCAAAATCTCTAACAATTGTGGCGCACTGTATGCCTAAAGGAACACCTGATGACATGCGTAAAATTTTTGAAGCAGCGCCTAACGTCGTTTGCGAGATCAGTGGCGCTACTCATATTCATGGCATACCAAGAATCGTGACACCCAGTGGCATCAACTCTCGCTGGCTGCAAATGATTGAGGATTATCCAGATCGCGTGATGATGGGTACCGATCCATGCTGTGGGTTGATGATGCGCTACAACGAAATTGTTCAAGTTATGCGCAGTCGTGCATTGGCAGCCATGAAGCCAGAAACGCTTGAGAAGGTCGCATACAAGAATGCATTGCGAGTTTTCGGTCTACCGAACTAAGGCAGAGATTGACGACAGAGTTTAAATCCACTGCAGCCCCTCGCATCCTTGTAGACACCAAACTGAAACATGTCTCTCCCAAGCGCCGCCCTCAAGTAATCCTGCGCGAGATTTTGATTGCATTTGGTTTGCTACTTATCTATTTCCTCTACGCGTTGGACTTTTCCAAATTAGCGCCACGCTCAATCACAAACTCACGGTCTACCAACTTGCGTGAATGGTTCAAATCACTTTGCGCAATGAGCACCGAAACTTCGGTGCCTTTTAACCCAGCAATCACATCGGCTAACCGCTTTGACAAGGCTGGCGCAACCCCTTCAAAGGGTTCATCAAGCAAGAGCAAACTGGTACCGACTGCCAAGGCACGTGCCAGCGCCGCCAGTTTTTGCTGGCCGCCAGACAATAACAAAGCGCGCCGGTCTTTCATCTCGATGAGTTCTGGCAGCACCTTGTATACCAAGTTGAGCCGGGTTTGCGCATCCAGCGAAGGATTGACCCAGACCGGAATCAATATGTTTTCTTCGACCGTGAGCTCTGGCACCAAGCCACGATCTTCAGGCATGTAGCCGATCCCCATTGCCGCACGGGCGTGCGGAGGCAGCGCCGTTAAATCTTGGCCATTGAATGTAATGCGACCTTGTGTGGGCGGCACATGGCCCATGACCGAGCGAAGCAGTGTGGTTTTGCCAGCACCATTTCGACCGATCAGGCCGACCATGGTACCATCGGCGACTTCGAGAGAAATACCTCGCAGCGCGATGACCGATTGAATGGCCACATGCAGACCTTCTACCTTCAGCATTTGTTTTCCTTTAAGGCTTTCAAGGGCTTACTCACTCAGCAACTCGCCTGTGACGTAGCGACGCACATCGTCGGTGGCCAAAGCGACCTCGGGCTTGTCGTCTGCAATGATGCGGCCACTGTAAAACGCAACCACTCGGCTGGCATAGCGGCTCACGATGTCCATGTCGTGCTCAACAAACAGCACCGTTGTTGATTGATCTTGACCCAAGCCCGCCATGATGGTTTCCATCATGGGAAACTTTTCTTCGGCAGACACGCCGCTGGTGGGTTCGTCCAACAACAAAAGTTTGGGCGAGCTTGTCAATGCCATGGCAATGTCGAGCAATTTGCGGATGCCACCGGGCAACTCGGCCACTCGGCGCGCACGATGCTCGGTCAAAGCAAATCGATCGAGCAAGGCATTAGCACGTTCAATGGCTTGGCGTCGGCGAGCCGGTTGCCAAAAACTCAAGCGCTGGTCATGACAGGCATTGGCCACCAGCATGTTCTCCAACACGTTGAGCTCGCCATACACCTGGGGTATTTGAAATGAGCGCGCCACACCGAGGTGGGTAATGGCTCTTGGGTACAACGGCGTGATGTCATGACCGTCCAACAAAATTTGTCCTTGATCTGGCTTGAGGTAGCCCGTGATCATGTTGACAAACGTAGTTTTACCGGCGCCATTGGAGCCGATCAGGCTAACACGTTCACCGGCAAAAATATCAATGTTGATGTTGGCAGCAGCCACCACGGCACCAAATTTTTTCTCGACATCGCGGGCTTGTAAAACAGCTTTCATTTGCCGCTCCCCTTCACCCAGAGTGAGCCAATGCCGCGCGGCAAAAAGCGAATCACGATAAGCAAGAAGATGCCCAGTGACATTTGCCAAGTGTTCGGAAAATAAGAACTGGAGAAGGAGCGCACCACTTCAAGCACCGTGCTGGCCACAAACAAAGCAATTACACTCTGCCAGCCCGCCAAAATGGCCACAAAAACAAACTCACCCGAAGTAGTCCAAAAACTGAAGTTGGGCTCAATGTGACCAAGCGCCATGACCGCCAAAGAACCGCCCAAGCCGCCACAAAAAGCCGCCAGTATGAAGTTGATGGCCATGGCTTGCCGCACCGAACCTCCCAGGTACTCCACACGCAATTCATTTTCTTTGGCCGCCACAGTAATTAGGCCGCGTGTGCTATCGAAGTAAATTCGCGCCAACAATGCCATAAGTGTAGACACCGAAACGGTGAGAACGTACATGATGTAGCCCACCGACTCATCGGGCAATTTTTGGCCGAACAAAGTGGGACGGCCCATGTTGAAACCATCGGACCCGCCCAATACTTCTAGCTTCATGAGCAGGCCATATGTGACCATCGACAATGCCAAGGTGAGCATGGCAAAAAAGATGCCGCGATAACGCGACAACAATGGCGCAAAGGGCGCCGCAATCAAGGCTGCAATAACGCCGCCAGAAAAGGTCAGCAAGAGTGCATCTTTGATACCCAACTTGTTGGACAACAAAGCAGCGGCATAACCCCCAATGGCAAAGACCATGCCCTGGCCAAAAGGCACGACACCGCCTCGCATGAGCACCACAATACCAAGAGACACAAGGCCATTGGCCGCAGCCATGGTAATGAGAAATGTGAGCCACTTCGGCATCGCCATGCCCGCCAAAGACAATGCAATGCAAATGCCCACAGCCCACATCACGGTGTATCGAACAGGCGTTGCAATGGAAGACACCGGTGTGCCTAATTGATTCGCCATGGCTTAAATCTTTCGAGCTTGAATTCGCTGGAATAGGCCTTCCGGACGGAACATCAACACCACAGCCATGACCAAATAAATAGAGAACAGTTCTGCAACTGGCGCTAAGTGAACCGCCATCGATCGCGCCAATCCGACGATGATTGCACCGACGGCAGCACCTTCAATGCTGCCCAGGCCGCCAATGATCACCACGGCAAAAGACACAATGATGACCCCCACCGAAACACCGGGTTGAACAGAAATCATGGGGGTCGTGAAGGCGCCCCCCAGCGCGGCCAAAAAGATGCCAACAGAAAACGCCACCATGTAGACACGTGAGATATTGACGCCCATGCTGGAGGCAATTTCTGAGCTGTGAATCACAGCAATCATGATCTTGCCTTGCTGGGTGCGGTTCAACCACCACCAAACCGCCATGCCAACGACCAAGGCGAGTGCCACCAGCGCAAAGTCGTAACCCACATAGGTTTGGTTGCCTATGTCGATGTTGCCAAACAGGGTGTAAGGCTCAGAAACATAATATGGATTGGCACCCCACAACAACTTTGTGGCATCTTCCAAGATGAGAAACATGGCATAGGTGACGAGCACTAATAGCACCTCATCGCGCCCATAAAAGAAACGCAGCAAGCCACGTTCAATCAGGGGGGCAACCAGTGCTGCCACAGCAACAGCAGCCAAGAGCATGGCTACTAACGTAAAACCAGGCGCCCACTTCATGGCACTGGCCCATCCAACAAAACTGGCAGCCGCGTAGGCCCCCAGTGCGTAGAAACTGCCATGTGCAATGTTCAGGATTTTTAGCACACCAAAAACCAGCGTCAAACCAAGCGCCACAATGAACAGCCAGGAAGCGTAGGTTAATCCATCAATCAAAATAGTGAGCATGCTAAAGAATCCTTGTGTTTAGCAGTTGTGACTTACTTTATGGGCAGCCCTTGGCACCAGGGAAACCCGCTTTAATCCACTCTTCAGTCTTCATGTTGGCGGGTGGGTTGACGCAGTCTGCTGGGAAACGCATGATATCTTCAAGCATCACCATTTTTTTGCCCGCGTCATAACGCGTTCGGCCAATGGCTGTTTCTTGAACCGCTTGATGACCCCCGCCCAGTGTCATGCGAATCTTACCTGCGGGTGAATCCCACTCTGAATTGCGTAGGGCTGCTGCCAACTGCTCAGCGTTTGGCTTCTTACCGCCATTGGCCGCCATGGCTTTTTCAACCGCCAATTTCAATCCCAGCAATGATTGCACCAGTCGATAGGGCGCTTGCACGGGA
>CAXNGF010000147.1:0-5345 GCA_964201905.1 Limnohabitans sp.
ATCTCGCCGCGGCTAATTACGGAACCACCTGGTACGCGCAAAGCCACCACACGGCCACCTGGGGTGGTGGCGGGTGTGCTGAACACTTTGAAGTCCACATCGCCCATGATGTCTGTCAGTTCGGTGAACTCCAACTTCACGCGCAAATCGGGCTTGTCAGAGCCGAAGCGGTGCATAGCCTCTGAGTAGGCCATGACGGGGAAAGTACCTAAGTCGATGTTCAACACTTTCTGGAACACGCTGCTGATCATGCCCTGGAACATATCGCGAATTTCTTGTTCGCCCATAAAGGACGTTTCAATATCAATTTGGGTAAATTCAGGCTGGCGGTCGGCTCGCAAGTCTTCGTCACGGAAGCACTTGGTGATTTGATAGTAGCGGTCGTAGCCCGCTACCATAAGCAATTGTTTGAACAACTGAGGCGACTGGGGCAACGCAAAGAAATGACCATCGTGCACACGGCTAGGCACCAAATAATCACGCGCACCTTCGGGTGTGCTCTTGGTGAGCATGGGTGTTTCAATGTCAATGAAACCGTTCTCGTCTAGGAATTTGCGAACTTCCATGGCTACTTTGTAGCGCAGCTTGAGGTTGTTTTGCATGTAAGGACGGCGCAAATCTAGCACGCGATGTGTGAGGCGTGTGGTTTCAGACAGATTGTCGTCGTCGAGCAAGAAAGGTGGCGTGACAGACGGATTCAAAACCGTGAGTTCGTGGCACAAAATTTCAATCTTGCCGCTTTTCAGGTTGTCGTTGGTAGTGCCTTCAGGACGCGCACGGACCAAGCCTTTGATCTGAATGCAAAACTCGTTACGCAAACCTTCAGCGGTTTTGAACATTTCTGCACGATCGGGATCACACACCACTTGCACATAGCCTTCGCGGTCGCGCACGTCTACGAAAATCACGCCACCGTGGTCACGACGGCGATTGACCCAACCGCACAAAGTAACGGTTTGGCCCATCAGGGCTTCGGTGACTAGACCGCAATAATGTGAACGCATAGACATGGAAGAAGTTCTTTCAATTGAAAATATTCAGTTGGCAAAGAGCCAATTCAAACAGATGGGGCGGTTTCCGATTTAACCGGCAAGGCATCGGGGCCGCCTGGTACCACCACACCCATCGAAATGATGTATTTGAGGGCATCGTCAACAGTCATGTCCAACTCCACCACATTGGCTTTGGGCATGATCAGAAAGAAGCCAGAGGTTGGGTTGGGCGTGGTGGGCACATACACACTGACGCAATCGCTGGGCAAGTGGCGGGCCACTTGGCCACCGGGCGCGCCCGTTAAGAATGCAATGGTCCAAGAACCCTGATGCGGGTATTGAACCAACAGTGCTTTAGAAAAAGCGTTGCCACTGCCAGAAAACAAAGTGTCTGCCACTTGCTTCACGCTGGAGTAGATGCTGTTCACCACGGGAATTCGAGTAATGACCTTGGACCACTGACGCAGCAACCATTGACCAAAAATATTGGTCACAAACAAACCTGTGAAGTAGATAACAAGGGCTACCAAGATCACACCTAAGCCAGGCATGTGCCGCAATGATTCCGCCACGTTGTGCATGCCAGGAACCACGGCATCGAGTGCCCCTAAAACGGCCAAGAAAATGCCGTCCATGGTACCAACCAACCAGGTTAGCAGCCACACGGTCACGCCCATGGGCAACCAGACCAGCAAGCCAGTCAAGAGGTAATGGCGGATTTTTAAATTCATTCTTTGAACCTCAATGGCAAGCGCATGAAGCGGCACAAGCAGTAGACGCCGATGCTGCACTTGTATCGGACGCTGGCTTAGCGCTGCCAGCATCTGAGGGCTTCGATGCGCCTGCATCTGCAGGGGTCGAACTAACAGCGTCGGCAGCAGCAACAGGCGCAGCAGTACCGGACGATCCACCTTTGAAATCAGTGGCGTACCACCCTGAGCCCTTGAGCTGGAAACCAGCGGCTGTCAGTTGTTTATTGAAAGAAGGCGCACCACAGGAAGGGCATTTTGTCAGGGGGTCATCTGACATTTTTTGCAAAACATCCTTGGCATGGCCACAGGAATCACACTTGTAGGCGTAGATGGGCATGTTGAAGGTTCTCGAGTTGCAATCACAAAACCTTCAATTATAGGTGGGTCCCTTGCAAAACATGGTGGGCGCCGTGCTTGTTTTTCAGCGCTTGGGGGGCTAAAGAGCCAATGAGCATGCCCGCCAAGCTGGCCAAAACACCCGCTAACTGGGCTGGAAATTCTTCGCCAACGGGTGTCATGAGGCAGAAAAGCCATGTCAGCAATCCCAATGCAATCGAGAAAATAGCACCTTGGGTGGTGGCTTTTGCCCAATAAAGCCCAAACAGCAAGGGAATGAAGGCACCCACCAAAGTGACTTGGTAAGCACCGGAAACCATTTCATAGATGGAACTACCTTGCATTTGAATGGCATAGAGCAAAACCAAGGCGCTGAAAACCAAAACCGTCACTCGCATGGCCAACAAGGACTGCTTATCGCCCTGATGCGGATAAAACTGTCGCCAAATATTTTCAGTGAATGTGACGCTGGGCGCTAGCAAAGTGGCAGACGCACAGGACTTGATGGCCGATAACAATGCGCCAAAAAACAGCACCTGCATGACAAATGGCATTTGTGTCATGACCAAGGTTGGTAAAACCTTTTGAGGATCTTCTTGAATGAGTTGAGCGGCCTGTTCAGGCATGATGATCAAAGCGCTGACAACCAAAAACATGGGCACAAAAGCAAACAAGATGTAGCAAATACCGCCAATGATGGGGCCCTTGGTGGCCGCATTCAAACTGTTGGCAGACATCACCCGTTGAAAAACGTCTTGTTGCGGAATAGAGCCAAACATGATGGTGATGGCGGCCGCCACGAAAAACAAAATGTCTTTCATGTTGGGTTCAGGCAAAAACTTGAACAGGTCTTGGCTGACGGCCAAGGCGATGACTTTGTCTGCACCACCTGCTTGATCACCCGCATACACCGCCAGCGTCGCCAAACCCACAACCAAAATGATCATTTGCATGAAGTCCGTGATGGCCACGGACCACATGCCACCAAACAAGGTGTAGGCCAGCACCGAAACCACACCAATGGTCATGCCCAACGGCATGCTGATCACGCCATCTGACAACAAATTAAACACCAAGCCCAGCGCTGTGACTTGGGCCGAAACCCAGCCCAAATAGCTCACCATGATGATGATGGAGCAAATAACCTCAACAGAGCGACCATACCGCTCTCGGTAATCGTCGCTGATGGTGAGCAAATTCATCCGGTACAACTTGCCGGCAAAAAACAGGCCCACCAAAATCAAACAACTGCCTGCACCAAACGGGTCTTCGACCACGCCGTTCAATCCACTGTTGACAAATTTGGCAGGGATGCCCAAAACTGTTTCAGAGCCAAACCATGTGGCAAAGGTGGTGGTCACAATCATGGCCAGTGGCAAATGGCGGCCTGCAATAGCAAAGTCAGCTGAGCTTTTAACGCGCTTGGCGGCGACCAAACCAATGGCAATGGTGACGAGTAAATAGGCGATGACCAATGTCAATAACACAGCAACGCTCCTTAGATTTGGTGAAATCTTTCGAATGCTTGTAGCACGATGAGGGTCGATACAAACCCGATGACCACATAAACAATGGCCTGCAACAATCTATTGGTTCGTTGTTGCTCTGCTAACAAAGCATTGAGTTGATTTCGGTCTTGCGAACTGGTGGACGAATGCTTTAAAAAGTCATGCACCAAACGTGGCAACTGAGGCAAGATTTTGGCATATTGAGGTGCTTGCTCTCGCAATTGCTGGAAAAATCTTTTGGGCCCCACCTGGTCAATCATCCACTGCTCTAGAAAGGGTTTGGCGGTGCTCCACAAATCGAGCTCGGGGTCTAGCTGCCGACCTAGGCCTTCAATGTTGAGCAAGGTTTTTTGCAACAAAACCAATTGCGGCTGAACTTCCACATTGAAACGGCGAGATGTTTGAAACAAACGCAAAAGCACCATGCCCAAGGAAATTTCCTTCAGAGGCCGATCAAAGTACGGTTCACACACGGACCGAATGGCCGACTCCAATTCATCCACTCGGGTATGGCTGGGCACCCAACCCGATTCAATGTGCAACTCGGCCACACGCTTGTAGTCGCGTCTGAAAAAAGCGCTGAAGTTTTGCGCCAAATACTCTTTGTCGTATTCAGTGAGGGTGCCCACAATGCCGAAGTCAAGGGAAATGTAGCGGCCCATCGTTTCTGGCTCAATACTGACTTGAATATTGCCAGGGTGCATGTCTGCATGGAAAAAGCCATCGCGAAACACTTGTGTGAAAAAAAGCGTCACGCCATCCTTCGCCAACTGCGGAATGTCAACACCGGCAGCGCGCAAAGCATCTACTTGACTGATAGGCACGCCCTTCATGCGCTCCATGACGATCACTTCGGGGTGGCAGTAATCCCAATACATCTCTGGAATTAAAACCAAGTTCAAACTTTGCATGTTCCGACGAAGCTGTGCGCCATTGGCGGCCTCTCGAACCAAATCCAGTTCATCGTGCAAATGTTTGTCAAACTCAGCCACCACTTCACGGGGTTTGAGGCGCTTGCCATCTGCGCTGAGTTTTTCAAGCCAGCCAGCCATCATGCGCATCAGATTCAAATCTTTTTCAATGGCCGGTAGCATATTGGGCCGCAAGACTTTGACAGCCACCTCTTGAACGACGCCTTCTTTGTTTTTCCACAACGCAAAGTGGACCTGCGCAATCGAGGCACTGGCCACGGGAACATGGTCGAAAGACTCGAAAATTTCAGACACTGAGCGTCCAAATGCTCGCTCTATGGTGGCCACGGCAATGTCTGAGCTAAAGGGTGGCACTCTGTCTTGAAGCTTGGCCAGTTCATTGGCAATGTCGTCGGGCAACAAGTCTCTGCGCGTGGACATAACTTGCCCAAACTTCACAAAAATGGGTCCCAGTTGTTCAAGGGCCAGTCGGAGGCGCTCGCCACGTGAGGATTTGTAAACACGCCCCAAAGTGAGCGCGCGCGACAAAATTTTCAACAGTGGTTGATTGAAGTTAGACAGTACCAACTCATGCAGGCCAAACCACCAGACCGTCCACAAAATGAATGTGCCCCGAAAAATTCGGTTCATGGGGCGGTCCTGTGGAGATTGTCAGAGGGTGCAGATTTGCGAATAAATTGCTGCATGGCCAGAAAGGCTTGCCGGCCCACTGAAACCAAAGAATTGGCAACAGCGTCACCCAACAATTGAGACAAGTCTTCCTCGTAATCCCAGCGCACATGGTCAATTAACCAATTCACTTCGGCCGCCAATTGAACGTCACCT
>CAXNGF010000148.1:0-5319 GCA_964201905.1 Limnohabitans sp.
CGGGCGCGTTTTTCGTTTACACCCCCCAGTTTTTCACACACGCTGACGTCGGACAGTAAAAAATTGACAATAACTGACCCCACCGTACTGCTAGCATCAAAGTGAGCTGGGTTATTTTACCCACGCCAAGTTTAATCATAGAAGACAGTGACCCAGGCATGTCTGACGCAGGTATGCAAAGACTGGGCGATCGCTTTTTCAGAGTTTTGGGCGACGACTCGACTGGCTGTGGCTTAGGGTGGTCTATTGTGAAACGAATTGCACGACTTTGTGAATTGCAAATAGACCTCAGCCGAGGGCCAGAATTGGACGGTTTAAAAGTTCAGGTAAGCTGGCCTTCCACTGAATAAACGATGACTTATCAACTGACTCATGATCAACGTGCCTAAATTGAATCATTTTTTCTCATGGATCCCATTCGTCAAGCACCACGACAATCGGCCACTTAGCACGTCATTGCCAAAATTTGTACTCTTGGGTTTGTTGGCATGTGGTTCTGCCCATGCTGAGCTTGACCTTACGAAGGTCTGGCTTAACGCTGGGTTTTACTCGGCTCATTTTGACAGCAACAAAGGTTTGCGCAATGCCAATCCTGGCTTGGGTATTGAATACCAAATAGACGATACCTTGGCTTTGACGGCGGGTCGCTTTATCAACAGCAACAACGCGCATTCCAACTATCTGGGTACATACTACCAACCCTGGCGATCGGGTAACTTTAAATTCGGCGTAGTAGGCGGAGTGTTCAATGGCTACCCCAAGGCCTTTGACGGCGGTTGGTTTCCAGCTGTGTTGCCCGTGATGAGCTGGGAATCTCAGCAATTGGGCATGAATGTGATGTTGGTGCCTCCCTTGAAAGACAGGCTGTATGGCGCAGTGAGTTTTCAGCTGAAATATCGGTTTGAAAAATAATTTTTAATTGCTGCTTGTTTTTATTCCCATAGCTGGCTTACAAGGTTTTCTTGTTGACCTAAGCCCAAGCCTGAGGCGCAAGCAAGCCCAACAAATACCCACGCAGCCAACCTAAATCTACAGGTTTGGAAATAAATTGTGCGCCTTGGGGTGGTCCGCCTCGGTTTTGTAGTTCGTCCTTGCTCAGCGCGGAGAGAGTTAAGATTTGAAGCTTAGCGAAATCTTTTTGCTGTTGAATCCGCTTGACCAACTCCCAGCCATCTACTTTGGGCATGAGCAAATCAATCAGCATGACGTGAGGATTGAACACGGGTAAATGAAGCAATGCATCAATGGCGGAGGACATTGCGCAGCAGTCAATTTGTGGGTGAACAGATAGGCATGTGTCTTGCAAAAGATGCCTAGAGATGGCATCGTCGTCGACCACCATGACACGAAGTCTAGCGTTCATCAGTCGTTCAACAGCGGGCAATTTTTGCTGCTGCATTTGGTAATTTTGAATTGACTCGAGCGAAATACGCCTGTGCCCCCCTTGGGTGACCCAGGCATGAAGGATTCTCTTGTCAACCAAGCTTTGGACAGTGCCGACCGACAACTGAAGTAGCTCAGCGGCTTTGCTGGTGCCGCAGCAAGCGGGGGTGGAGTGAGAGGCCATGCTTGTCTTCATTGGAAAACTTGAATTTAGCGTGAATTGACTGCATACCAACTTGCAAATGCATACATTAACTTTCAATTGCGCCAAGTAAAACCCCGCCCAAGGCCGTCTCCTTAGGGACTCTGGGGATGTTCCATCTCCAGATACCCGATTAGGATCTATTGTGCAAAATGCACGATAGCCAAACCAAGAACAATTCATCGACCTGTTTCGTATTCTGTTGGAGACACACTGAATGCCCGCCCACCATGCTTTTTGGCCTACTAGATTGCCTTATCAATTGACAGCGCCGCAAACATCTTTGTGGATGAATTTGCAAGTAAGTGCTTTACGCTACCCTCAAAAAGTGGCCTTGGTGTTCATGGGTAGAACATGGACTTATGCACAGTTGCAACTTGAAGCCGAAAAAATTGCTTCAGCCTTGCGCAATATGGGCGTACAAAAAGGTGATCGCGTGGTTTTGGACATGCAGAACTGCCCCCAGCTGGTCGTCACACATTTTGCAATTTTGCGTCTTGATGCTGTCGTGGTGCCTGTCAACCCAATGAACCGCATGGAAGAATTGAAGCATTACATTTTGGACCCCGACACCAAAGTGGCAGTCACCACAGCTGACCTTGCACCAGAATTGGCTGCTGCCAGCAATGCCTTGGAAAAAAATCAGCGACTTCAGCACATGTTGGTCACGCAATTCACAGATGCGTTTGATGCTGTCAATATCGGTCCTGATGAACTGCCTGCAGCTTGGCGTGATTGGTTAAGCACAGTGTCTGATCTGCCTTCGCTTGTGGACGGACAAGTGCACGCATGGACATCTGCATTGCAAGGAGACGCAGTACTCGGCCCTGTTACGGCTCAATCGGAAGATTTGGCGGTGCTGCCTTACACCAGCGGTACCACGGGCCTGCCAAAAGGTTGCATGCACACGCATGGAACCATCATGCACAACGCCATGTCAAGTGGCTTGTGGGCCAATGGCACCCCTGAAAACAAATGTTTGTGTGTGGTGCCTATGTTTCACATCACGGGCATGGTCAGTGTGATGCACGCCACCATTTTCATGGGAGCTACCCTCATTTTGATGCCGCGATGGGACAGAGATTTGGCAGGACGACTGATTTCAAAATGGAAGGTCACGCACTGGACCAATATTCCCACCATGGTCATCGATTTATTGGGCAGCGCCAATTTGGCGCAATTTGATTTGAGCAGTTTGCAAAATATTGGCGGGGGCGGTGCCGCTATGCCTGAAGCTGTCGCGCAGCGACTTTTAGATCAATTTGATCTTCGCTACATTGAAGGCTATGGCTTGACAGAAACTGCCGCACCTTCACACTCCAACCCGCCCGATGCACCCAAGAAACAAGGTTTGGGAATTCCGTTCATGAGCGTGGACGCGCGCGTGGTCGATCCAGAAACTTTGAAAGAGTTGCCCCAAGGTGAGTCGGGTGAAATTGTGATGGCGGGACCGCAAATTTTCAAAGGCTATTGGAAGCGACCTGAGGCCACTGCAAGCGCATTTTTTGAGCGTGATGGCAAATCTTTCTTTCGCTCCGGAGACATGGGCCGAATTGATGAAGAAGGTTATTTCTTCATGACCGACCGATTGAAACGCATGATCAATGCCAGCGGCTTCAAGGTTTGGCCCGCAGAAGTGGAGGCTTTGATGTTCAAGCATCCAGCTATACAAGAGGCCTGCATTATTTCTACCAAGGACGCATACCGCGGTGAGTCGGTCAAGGCCGTGGTGGTGTTGCGCAGCACCCACAAGGGCCTAGTGAGTGAAAAAGACATCATTGACTGGTGTAGAGATACGATGGCGGTATACAAAGTGCCTCGTGTGGTGGAGTTCGTTGAGGTATTGCCAAAAAGCGGCAGTGGTAAAGTCATGTGGCGTGCATTGCAAGAAGCAGAAATGGCCCAAGTTTGATGACTTATTGTTTGATATCGCAAGAGACTGAAACATGGGCCTGAAACTGTCCGTACTTGACCAATCGGTTGCCACGTCTGGCCAAGGGCAAGACGACGCCATCCGCCAAACGCTGGCCCTGGCCATTCATGCCGAGCGTTTGGGTTATTCGCGTTTTTGGGTCAGCGAACATCACGCTCATCCCAGCATTGTGGGCACTGCCCCCGAAATCTTAATGGCAGCCATTGCCACTCAAACTAGCAAAATTCGAATTGGCAGTGCGGGTGTCATGTTGCCCCACTATGCCGCCTTGAAGGTGGCTGAGCAGTTCAGGGTTCTCGATGCGCTGGCCCCAGGGCGAATTGATTTGGGCGTGGGTCGTGCACCCGGTAGCGACGGCAAAACGGCACAATTGTTAAATCCTGATCGCTATGCAAGTGAAAACTTCCCTCAGCAAGTGATGGAGCTTCAGGCTTGGGTCAAAGGTCAGCCATTACCACCCGGGCATCCTGGTCATGGTGTGTTTGCATACCCGCAGTCGGCGACATCGCCAGATGTTTGGATGTTGGGCAGCTCAGACTATGGTGCTCAATTGGCTGCTCATTTGGGTCTGCCCTATGCATTCGCTTGGTTCATTACATATGGCCAGGGCGCTGATCAGGCCTTGCAAATTTACCGCGATACATTCAAAGCTAGCGCAGGTTTAGATCGACCCAAGGCATCCCTTTGTGTTTGGGCCTTGGCAGCCGATACCGACGAAGAAGCTTGGCATCTTTTCAAAAGCCGTGCGCGGTGGCGCATGGATCGAAATCTAGGCCGCATTGGCCCTATGTTGCCCCCAGATCAGGCCGATCGGGACTTTTCGCCATCTGAACAAATGGCGCTTCAGGCACTGAAGGCCAATGCATTTGTTGGCAGTGCCAAAACAGTGGCTGACAAATTAAGAGCGGTGGCAACACGGCTTGAACTCGATGAAATGGCCATCATTACTTGGACGTATGACGGCAAGGCGCAAGCGCATTCGTATGCATTGTTGGCCCAAGAATTTAATTTGAAATCCTCAATATCTCAGGAGTACGCCCATGTTTGAAACCGCAATTGCAGGCAGCCTGCCCAAGCCAGAATGGTTGGCTGAAACCAACAAGCTTTGGCCCAAATGGATGGCAGAGGGCGACAGTCTGAAGCAAGCCAAGGCCGACGCCACACTGCTGTGGATCAAGGCGCAAGAAGACGCAGGCCTTGATGTCATTGGTGACGGTGAGCAATCACGCCAACACTTTGTGCATGGTTTTCTAGAGCAAGTTGAAGGCATCGACTTTGAAAACAAAGTGACGATGGGCATTCGCAACAATCGCTACGATGCGCAAGTGCCGCAAGTGGTTGCACCCTTGCGATTGAAAGGCCGTGTGCATGCTTTTGAAGCTCAATTGGCAAGAGCGCACACCAAGAAAAAATTGAAGTTCACCTTGCCTGGTCCTATGACCATTGTGGACACGGTGGCCGATCGTTTTTATGGCGACAAAGTAAAGATGGCCATGGCCTTTGCGGAGTTGTTAAACCAAGAAGCCTTGGCACTGCAAGCCGATGGCGTAGACATTGTTCAGTTCGACGAGCCCGCCTTCAATGTGTACATGGAGGAGGCCGCTGACTGGGGTGTGAAAGCTTTGGAGCGCGCAGCACAAGGCCTGACCTGCACCACCGCCGTTCACATTTGCTATGGCTATGGCATTCAAGCCAACATCGATTGGAAAAATTCATTGGGCCACGAGTGGCGCCAATATGAAAAGGTGTTTCCAGCCTTGGCCAAAAGTAGCATCAAGCAAGTGAGCTTGGAATGCTTTCA
>CAXNGF010000149.1:0-5317 GCA_964201905.1 Limnohabitans sp.
GTAGCAGCCAGACGTTTGTTGGCCGAAGGTTTTCCTTTGGCCAAGATTGCCAAATACACCGGCGCCGTGCCCACAGACGCCCTCACCGCTTACCTAGAAAAACCAGACCGAACCAGTGAAGCCGAATTGCTGGTGGCGGCATTTCGGTCTGAGGCTCCCGAACGAAAGACCCCTTCTTCAGCCACGCGCCGAGTTGCACCGCCCAAGCCGCTTCAAAGTATGTCCACAGGCATGGGCATGGTGGACGTCATGCACGAGATGCGTGACATGGAACAACGGGTTCGTTTGCAGCTAGACGACATGCAAAACAAGGTGCACCTAATGGTTGAAAGCGCCGTCAAAAACATGGGCTCACAACCACGAGACATTCAAATGTTTGCAGCTGAATTTAAACAAGCTGTTTCAACATTGGCACACATGATGGACGATGCGGCGCAACGCTTTGACTCGTTACTTAAGAAGCCCATGCTGATGATTGAAAAGCAGATGGATCAGCAAAGGTACATGTTTGAAGAGGCGCATAAGCAGAAAGATTTTCTGGAACGAATGTTTGGCGGATTGCTCAATGACCAACGAAATGAACTTGAAAAACTCTTCGCTGAGCAGTCTTACCAATTGCAAAAACTTAGCGAGTTGAATCGCAAAGCAAACGACGACACACAACACCGAATCGGCATCCTTGAGTCTGTGGTTTACGACAAACTCCAGACAATTGAAATGCAAATTGAAAACCAACAAAAAAACACCCCCCAACCCAAAGTATGAAAGCAGGCACCCCATGAAAATCGTCATCAATCCCATCCGCCCCGCCTTAAGCAACATCGACCAAGATTTCCATGTTTTGGTGCGTTTGCAGTCCGAGCATCAAGAAGGCTTTAAACGCACACCCCTTAACCTGGCACTGGTGGTAGACCGGTCTGGCTCTATGCAGGGGGCTAAACTGAATGAAGCCAAGCGTTGTGTCATTGATCTGATCAAGCGCATGAACCCAGAAGATCAAGTGGGCTTGGTGCAATACGACAACCACGTGGACACCATTGTGCCCCTCACACCTGTAGAGCAAGTAAGCAGCATCATTGATGCATTGGTACACGGCATTACAGCCAACGCCAGCACCGATTTGCACGCAGGCTGGTTATGTGGAGGCGAAATGTTGGCCCCCACGGCAGGCCGCGAATCTACTTGCCACGTTATTTTGTTGTCTGATGGTCAGGCAAACAGCGGTTTAGTTGATACAGTTCGAATTTGCGAACAGGTCTCGGCACTTGCCGGCGCAGGCGTGACCACCACCACAGTAGGATTGGGCGCTGACTTCAACGAAGTGTTGATGACTGCCATCGCACAAGCTGGCCACGGCAGTGCGCATTACGGCGAGCGCGCTATTGATTTGGCAGAAACATTTGATGCAGAAATTGGGCTATTGTCGCAACTGCAATGGCGCAATGTAGAGATGTCTATTGTTGGTGAAACTTCACACATAGAAATGCTCAACACATACGACCGTGCAGGTGCAGCATGGCGCATGCCTTCTGTGGCCATGGGCTCCGAATGCTGGGCACTGCTTCGCATGCCAATGCGTGAGGCCATTCGATTACAAGAAGAACAAGGCACAGTCATCAAAGTGAAGGTACAGGCTGTTGACGCCAGTGGCACGAAGTTTAGCTTTGAAGGCCAACTGCAAAGTTTACCCATTGTGGCCCCTGCTGCCTATGAGTCTGAAATGGCCCATGAGTTGGTAGAGCGGCGCATCAACGAACTCACTGCAGCCATACTACAACTGCAAATTAGAGAAGCTGCTTTGGCAGGCGATTGGCTGCATGTTGAGCGCTTGCTAAACAGGCTGGAGGCTATTGGTCGAAATGAGCCCTGGATAGCAGCCTCTATTGCGTTCACAAGGCAACTCATGAGCGAACGCGATGAACGCCGCATGTCTAAAGAGATGCTTTACAAATCTAGGAAAATGAACAATCGTTTGTCTAGTACTAATGAGGTGATGTTTAGCATGAATACGGACATTGAAGAGCAAGCGTTTTTGCGCAGAAAGTCTCATGAAGGCCGCAGGTCGGAGACTTAATGAAAACCGCTCTTCTTTTTATGAACCTGAGGCGGTTTAACGCACTACTGCCATCGCTTGCCCTTTTGCTAATTGCAGTGGCCATGGCTTGGTCAGCCCTGCAGACGACCAAACCAGACACACCAAAGACCGTGTTGCCGCCAGGTCATACCGAGAATTTGTTAAGTGATGTTCTTGAGTTGCGCAAACTCGATAACGATTTGGATTTAGGCCCAAAGCTAGTACTGTTGAAGGTGGTTAGCAAGAAGAAGAATGCCTCAGCCTACGAAACTTCAGAAATTCGGAACTTGGTGTTTGTATCCGACGACTCAGAAACTTTGAAGTGGGTGTTTCCTGGGCAAGATCAAGAATTAGTAAGTGTTCATCCCTTGAAGAATGCTGCCAATGCAATTAAAGGCATTTATGTTGAGGCTGTAGCAAAGTCATCCGAAAAAAAGGCTTCCGGCTTTCACTTGAGCTCAATTTACCTGGTGGCTGCTGATGGGTCTGGTTTAAAAAAGGTCTTGTCAGATGTGGATGAAGTATTGAGCAGACGCAACGATGCAAACAAGTTGCGATTGATTTATCAGAAGCAAAATTCAGTGCGAATGGCTCAGATTGATATGCAAGATTTCAAAGTTCTAGCCGATCGTGAGCTGGCCAAGATGAGTGAATTTAAAAAATAAATTGGAGAACAAAAATGAACGAAATTGTGTGCCCCCACTGCCAAAAAGCTTTCAAGGTGGATGAGTCTGGCTATGCCGAAATATTGAAGCAAGTGCACGACAAAGATTTTGAGAAACAACTGGCAGATCGAATTAAGGCGATGGAAAATACCAGTCGCTTGGCTACTGAAAATGCCGTTTTGAAGGCTAAGAATGAGATTGAAAAAGAAAGGGATTTACTGAAGGCTCAACTCAATGCTGAGATTGCCAATGCCGATACTGCAAAGCAACTCGCCGTAGCCAATGCCTTGGCAGGAATTAACCGTGAAAAGGACAAACTGGAGAACGATTTAGTTCGTTTGGCTTCTGACAAAAAGTCAGACGAAGACAATCTATCCAAGCAGTATCAACTTCAGCTTAAAGACAGAGATGAAGCCATAGAACGATTGCGTGATATGAAGCTGAAGCTGTCCACCAAAATGGTTGGTGAAACGCTTGAGCAGCATTGCGAAACTGAATTCAACCGCCTTCGTGCCACGGCGTTTACGAAGGCCTATTTTGAAAAAGACAACGACGCCAAATCTGGCAGCAAAGGTGACTACATTTTCAAAGACTTTGATGAGGCTGGTGTCGAAATCACCTCCATCATGTTTGAAATGAAAAATGAGAACGACAGCACGGCCACCAAAAAGAAAAATGAAGACTTTTTGGCCGAGCTAGACAAAGACCGCAAGGAAAAGGGTTGCGAGTATGCCGTACTGGTGTCTTTGCTTGAACCAGAAAACGAGCTGTACAACATAGGCATTGTCGATGTGTTCTATCGCTACCCCAAGATGTACGTGGTGCGGCCCCAGTTCTTCATTCAAATCATCAGCCTGCTTCGCAACGCCTCGATGAATGCCATGCAATACAAGGCAGAACTACAACTGGTGAAAGCCCAAAACATTGACATCACCAGTTTTGAAGTCGAGTTGGATGCGTTTAAAACTGATTTCTCTAGAAACTATGATTTGGCAACTCGCAAGTTTGCAACTGCCATTGAGGAGATTGACAAATCAATCAAGCACCTGCAAGAAACCAAAGAAGCCCTGCTTGGCACCGACCGCAACCTTCGCTTGGCCAACGACAAAGCACAAAACGTCACCGTCAAGCGCCTTACCAAAAAGAACCCCACCATGGCCGCCAAATTCGAAGCCCTCAAAGACGACAGTTAATTGGGGTCAGATCAACATTGTTTTTATAGGGTAAATTGAAGGCATACGTAAGGTAATTCCATGGCCATCATCCACCCCCGTCTTAGCCCTCCCCTTGCCCACAAACACGGTGGCTACAGGTTAGAGTTGTCCTTGCTTGAAATGCTGCGCATGGGCCTGCCAGACAACTTTGATGTATTTCATGGCCTCACTTGGTCCACCGTTCATCACGATGTCCAAAAATTTGGCGAGTTAGACCTTACAGTTGTGTCGCCTCAAGGACACATCCTTATTCTGGAGGTGAAAGGTGGCAGTGTTTACACCCACAACGGTTTGCTATTGAAAGACTACAACCGAGAAAAACCCAAAGACATCGGGCAGCAAGTAGGACGTCAACATGGTGCTATTCGTCAACGTTTAAAGAACGTGCATTTGAAAGAAGTTCACGTTGAAGCCTTTCTTGTGTTGCCAGAGCACAAGCTGCTCAGCGAAGGCTTGTCATATCCCCGCGAGCGAATCATTGATTCAACCCAAATGGATCAGTTTTGCAATTTGGTGAAGTCGTCATTTTCTCTAACAAGTGGCACGCCCGACAGGCAGCTGTTGCTAGATTTTTTGTCGAATGAATTTGATTTGATGCAAGATGTCGGCGCACAAATTAGCGCTATGCAGAGCATCAGCACCCATATGTCCAATGGCTTGGCTACTTGGGTGCCGCGCATAACGCACGAAAACAACATCTACATCATTGACGCTACAGCCGGCTCTGGCAAAACTCAGTTGGCCCTCAAACTGCTGAAGAGCGCTGCACTGAACAAACAACGCGTTCTTTATGTTTGCTACAACAGGCCATTGGCAGACCATATTCAATCGTTAGCGCCTAGCCAAACAGAAGTGGTCACCTTCCATCAACATTGCGACGAATATGCCAAGCAACACGGCTACAACCCAGACTTTTCAAAGGCTGGTGTTTACGGCGAGTTGGCCAAGATCTACATGTCAGAGTCTGCCAAGCTGACGCCTAAATTTGATTTGTTGGTCATTGACGAGTCACAGGATTTCAACGCCGAGTGGGTGCAAGCTTTGTTCCAAGAATTGAAGTCAAATGGCCGCTTGTATGTGCTTGGCGATGAAAACCAAAACCTCTACGATCAAGAAGGTTTTGACTTGCCAGGTGCTGTTCGTATTTCTTGCACCGATAACTTTCGAAGTCCGCAGAAAGTGGTTCAGACCATCAACACTCTGAAGCTGATTGATCAGCGCATTGTGGCTTGTAGCGCTTATGAAGGTGATGCGCCTGAAATTTATACGTTTGGCAAGGGTGCCAACGACCACGAAAAGGCTTTGAACAAGTGTTTGCTAAATTTATGGGCGCAGGGCTTAGAGCCTTCCCAGGTGGTGGTGGT
>CAXNGF010000150.1:0-5316 GCA_964201905.1 Limnohabitans sp.
CCATGATGCCCAACATCAACACCGCCACCGCCCGCGTGCTCAATGCCTGCGGCATTCAGGGTGTCGTGCCACCAGCTGCTGGCTGTTGTGGTGCCGTCAAGTTTCACTTGAACGACCAAGTGGGTGGACTTGACCACATGCGTCACAACATCGATGCTTGGTGGCCTTGGGTTGAAAAAGGCGTGGAAGCCATTGTGATGAATGTTTCAGGCTGTGGTGTCACGGTCAAAGAGTATGGTCATCTGCTTCAACACGATGCGCAGTATGCAGAGAAGGCGCGCCGTATTTCAGAACTCTCGCGCGAGTTGAGTGAGTTGTTGCCCATGTGTTTACCGGCACTTCAACAGAAGTTGAAGCCTGAGCTTGTGGCCCAAACGGGCGTCCTGGCCTATCACCCGCCCTGTACTTTGCAGCACGGTCAACAACTCAAAGGCGGCGTGGACTTGCAATTGGGCCAGCTTGGCTTCAAGCTGCGTGTGGCCGAGCTTGAAGCCCATTTGTGTTGTGGTTCGGCAGGCACATACTCGGTGTTGCAAGCCGATACGGCATATGCCTTGCGCGACCGCAAGTTGGCGCATCTAAATCACTTGCAACCCACCGCCATTTTGAGTGCCAACATTGGCTGCATCACGCATTTACAAAGTGGCGCAGATGTGCCGGTTCGGCATTGGGTGGAGTTGGTCGACGAAGTGCTTTCAAAAAGCCACTGAAGCAGTCACAGCGGACGGACTTGAGCCAATCAAGTCGAAACCTTAAGTCAATTTAGGCGGCTAGCGCGGCTTCAATGTCTTGTGCTATTTTCTCTGGCTTGTCCATCGAGGCATAGCGCTTGAGCACCCGGCCATCACGCCCCACCAAAAACTTGGTGAAGTTCCATTTGATGGCCTTGCTGCCCAACAAGCCTGGCGCCTCAGCGCACAGCCATTGGTAAAGCGGGTGTGCCTCGGCGCCATTGACGTTGACTTTTTGCATCATGGTGAAACTCACACCGTAATTGACTTGACAAAAATTGGCTATGACTTCGTTGCTGGCAGGATCTTGGTTGCCAAACTGATTGCAAGGGAACCCTAAAACAGCCAAGCCTTGCTCTTTGTAGGCTTGGTGAATTTTTTCAAGACCGCCAAACTGAGGCGTGAAACCGCAGGCACTGGCGGTGTTCACAATGAGCATGACCTTGCCTTGTAATTGACGCAAGGCCAAGTCTTGCCCGTTCATTTGAACAGCTTCAAAATCGTAAATTGTTTTCATGGGTTGCGCCTTCAATGGGGTGAATCAAAGTGGCTATCAACCATGCAGATGGTCATTTTTTGCCACGTCCATTAAGTGTTTCAACTCTTCACTGTGATCCCGCATATTGCGCTCGTGCCAGCGCTTAATGACCCACATGAAAAAGGCCACCACCAAGCCAAAGGCGGTGATGGCGCCAAAGGCAGACAGCCCCATGCCTGTTGAGAAACTGTACAAGCCACCCAACAACAAAATACAGAGTTGTTCATTGAAGTTTTGAACTGCAATGGACCTGCCGGCGCCCATCAGGTTGTGGCCGCGGTGCTGCAACAGAGCGTTCATGGGAACCACCAAAAAACCACCCAGTGCACCCAGTAAAATCAGGAAAGGTGCTGCAACCCACACGTTGTCGATGAAGTTCATGCCCACGACGAGCAAGCCCATGCCAATGCCCAATGGCATGACCAGAGTTGCTTGGTGCAACTTCATTCGAACGGAGGCCACAACTGCACCGACGGCGGTGCCAATGGCAACGACACCGACCAAACTAGATGCTTGGGTGGTGGAATATCCCAATGCAGCCGCACTCCAGGCTAGGACGATGTACCGCAAGTTGCCCGACACACCCCAAAACAGGGTCGTGGTTGAAAGTGAAATCTGGCCCAAGCGGTCTTTCCAAAGGCGTGAATTGCAATCCCAAAAATCGGGCAGCAAGGCCCATAAATTTTGAGGCATGCTGCGCATGGCAACGCCAGTATTGGGGATTCGCGTGTTGAACCAAGCCGCCAAAGCATAAAAGACGATCAGTAACAAAATGGCAGCCTCGGGCGGTGTATCAATGCCCGTTTCTAAGAACGGCAAGTCAAAACCCAACAAGAACTCAGAAACATGCGGGCCCACCAATTGCCCACCGATTAATACGCCTAAGATGATGGAAGCAATGGTCAGGCCTTCGATCCAGCCATTGGCTTTGACCAGTTGCGAGGCTGGCAGCAATTCGGTCAAGATGCCGTATTTGGCGGGCGAGTAGGCTGCGGCGCCTAAGCCCACGACGGCATAAGACAGCAAGGGGTGTGTGCCAAAGAGCATCATCAAACAGCCCACCACCTTGATGGCGTTGCTGACGAACATGACTTGGCCTTTGGGTCTGGAGTCGGCAAAGGCACCCACAAAAGGCGCTAGAACAACGTAAAACAGGGCGAACATGGGCACCAAAGCAGCGCGTTGCCACTCGGCACCGCCACTGATGCGAATGAGTTCAACAGCCGCGACAAAAAGTGCGTTGTCGGCCAGCGAACTGAAAAACTGGGCCGCCATGATGGTGTAAAAACCGCGCTTCATGAAATCATGCAGTGAATCGATAGGACATAGGGTCGAAGTCGAAAATATGAAAATTGAAGAAAGCAACACCGGCTTTGCAGATGTTGACCTAAGTTTCATTTATATCACGCTCTGAAGTGACACAATCTAGACTACACCCTTTGAAATAGATCTTTGTTTTTAACGATTTCACATGCCTAGACCCATTCAGGCCACCATTGACCTTCAAGCCTTGCGCCATAACTTAGCGCTTGTTAAAGCAACAGCGCCCGATGCCTTGGTTTGGGCTGTTGTCAAAGCCAATGCTTATGGCCACGGCCTAGAAAGAGTTGTCAATGCTTTGCGTGCCGCAGACGGCTTGGCTCTTCTCGATTTATCAGAAGCCGAGCGTGTCAGGCAAATGGGCTGGCGCGGCCCTGTCCTTTTGCTGGAGGGTGCTTTTGAAACCCGCGACCTTGAGTTGTGCTCGCGACTCAACCTGTGGCACGTGGTGCATTGCGAAGCGCAAATTGACATGTTGGCCATTCACAAAACACATCTAGGCCATCGTGTATTCCTTAAAATGAATACGGGTATGAACCGATTGGGTTTTGCCCCGCAAGCATTTCGAGCCGCTTGGACTCGTTTGAATGCACTTCCCCAAGTAGATGAAATTTCGCTCATGTCGCACTTTAGTGATGCCGATACAGACAAAGGTATTGCGGCAGCCATGACCGTGTTTCAAGAATATACGCATGACTTATCTGGCGAGCGCAGCTTGTGTAACAGCGCCGCCGCCTTGCGCCATGCCCAAGACTTAAAGGTCCGGTCAGATTGGTTGCGACCTGGCATTGCGCTTTACGGTAGTTCGCCTGACCATCCAGCCCACACGGCAGAACAATGGGGCTTGAAACCGGTCATGAGTTTGAATGCTGCCATCGTTGGTGTGCAGCATTTGCAAGCCGGTGATACGGTGGGCTATGGCTCTTCATTTGTGGCCGATCGTCCCATGCGAATTGGTGTGGTGGCCTGTGGCTATGCAGATGGCTACCCACGCCACGCGCCCACCGGCACACCCGTGTGTGTCGATGGCATTCGCACTCGAACAGTGGGCCGTGTCAGTATGGACATGATCACAGTCGACATCACCGATTTGCCACAAGCCGACATGGGCAGCGAGGTCACCTTGTGGGGCCAACCCCAAAAAACCAGCAACTCATCTGCCGGTGTTTCGATCGATGAGGTGGCCAGTGCCGCAGGCACTGTGGGCTATGAGTTGATGTGCGCTTTGGCGGCGCGCGTTCCGGTCGCAGTTTTGGACACACTTTGAACGTCAAGAAGCAAAACACATTGGCCTTGATGGCCGCTTTTGTTTTAATTTTGATTTGGGGTGCCAACTTCAGCGTTCAAAAGTATTTGATAGACACACTTTCACCCGGTGGGTTTTTGTTGGGCCGTTACGTGATCATGCCGACATGTGCATTGATCATGATGCGCATCACACTTGGTCGCTTCTTTCCGCCGATGTCGCGAAAAGATATTGTTGAACTGGCCAGCTTAGGCTTTGTGGGGCACAGCTTGCACGTGAGCATTGTTTGTTATGGCATTCATTTGTCGACGCCCTTTTCAAGCTCTGTGATTCTTGCGTGTGGCCCCATTTTTACCTTGCTCATTTTGAGATGGAAGGGACACGAAAAACTTCAGCGCTATCAAGTCTTGGGCGTCATGATCGCCTTCACAGGCGTGTTGCTGTTTCTTTCTGAAAAAATTATGAAAGGTGATTTGCGGGCCACGGGCGGAGACTTGGTCTTGTTTGTGGCGGCGGTCTTATTTTCTTATTACACCGTGCAAGCCAAACCACTGCTAGAAAGACACGGCATCATTTTGACCATGGGATATGCCACGCTGTTGGGCGGCTTGCCCGTTATGTTGTTGTCAATCCCGTTGGGACTTGAAGCACCTTGGGCCAGTTTGGGTGTTCAGGGTTGGGCAGCCATGGCTTGGTCTGTTTTGATTTCTGCCTTTGGTGGCTGGTTTGTATGGGGCTGGATCAACCAAGTCAGAGGCGTTGCCAGAACAGCGCCCTTGATGTACCTCATGCCACCTGTCGCTGGCTTGTTTGCTTGGGCTCTTACGGGTGAGCAATACACCGCAAGTAAATTAATAGGCGCAGCCATTGCCTTGTTAGGCGTGGCGTTTGCCCAATTTGCCCCTCAGCGGAAAAATCCATCGTAGCCCGTTTTTAGAATCAGGGCGCCCACAACGGCCAAAAAGGCGTAGCGCACAAAACCAGCACCGTGCTTCAGTGCCAGTCGAGTTCCAATCAGGCTACCGATGAGATTGGCCAAGGCCATGGGCACGGCCAAGTGCCACCAAACATGGCCCTGCAAAGTGAACAGCACCAAGGCTGAAAAGTTGGTGGCTGTGTTCATGAGCTTGGCCGAAGCCGATGCGTTCAAGAAGTCATAGCCCAACAAACGGACGTAAGCAAAGACAAAAAAGCTGCCTGTGCCGGGCCCAAAAAAACCATCGTAAAAACCAAGCAACAAGCCAATTGAAGCCGCTACAAGGGCCTCACCTTTGGATTGAAATCGAGGCTCGTGCAACTGCCCCATCTCTTTCTTGGCAACGGTGTAAATGAGCAAGCCCAAAAGTAAAAATGGCAAGGCTTTGCGCAAAAAACTGGGGTCAACTTGGGTCACGGTCCAGGCACCACACAGCGAGCCTACTAGGCCTGCCACCGCCGCAGGCAACAAAGCTGCCCAACGCATCTCAATTTTTTTGCTGAAT
>CAXNGF010000151.1:0-5308 GCA_964201905.1 Limnohabitans sp.
GCCATTGCCCCAATTTGCGCAGGGCTTTCCAGTCACTGCCAACTGCAAAGTTGGTTCTTGCGCCGACAAACATGGTGGCATTGATGCTGGTCAATGCAGCAATGGCCACAAACAAGCCCAGAGCTTTTTGCGCCCAAGGCCCAAAGGCCAGACCCAGCAAGTCGCCTGCTGCGGTTTTGCTTTGGCTTAAGCCACTCAAGCCCAGGCCCAACAGCAAGGCCGTGTTGACCAGTAGATAGATCACTGTCAAGGCAACCATGCTGGCCAAGATGACCCAGACAATGGTGCGCGGTCCACCCTTTAATTCGGCCGAAATGTACGCAGCCTCGTTCCAGCCGCCGAATGTCAGTAAAACAAAAACCAGGCACAGCCCCCATTGCGTTGGCGCAGGCGCTTGGGCAAACCATTGGATGGCGCCTGATGCAGGGGCATCGACCCAAAATCCTGCTGCAACAACCGCCAACAAGCCGATAACTTCGGTAACGGTAAGCCAAGTTTGCATGCGCGACGAGGCGTGAATGCCGGCAAGGTTGACTGCTGTCAAGACAAGCACAATGAGCAGCGCCCATAGGGCACTGGAGTAGGCCCCTAGGTTAATCAGTGTGCTCATGTAATCACCAAAGACAAAAGCAAGCAAGGCGATAGAGCCTGTGTTGATGATCGTGGCGCGAGACCAGCCATAGATGAAAGAAATGTTGCGCCCAAAAGCCCTGTGCAGAAAGTGGTAGTCACCGCCTGCATTGGGGTAGGCTGTGCAAAGCTCTGCATAGCAAAGCGCGCCCACGATGGAGATTACGGCGCCAGCTAGCCACAAAACCAGGGCCCAGCCTGCGTCTCCGCTAATGCCGGCAACCAGTGAGGGCGTTTTGAAAATGCCTGCGCCAATCACGATGCCCACTATCAGCGCCACAGCTGAAAGAGGGTGCAGCAAACGGAGCAGCTTCTGAGGTGTGGGGCTATCTGTATTCATCTGGATCATCCAATGAGGAGGTGCAGTTCAAATTCCTTCACGGGCGGGTAATTTCTACGGAAGTGTTGATGTAATCTGAAACGACGATGCCAGTTACGCGGCGACCTTCCGCACGGCCAGAGAAGGCGTGCACTTTACGGTCTGGTGTAATGAATTGAAACTTGACCTCATCTCCGTGCAACTTGGCCCCCAGCATCGATAGTGTTTGGCCGCCACGTGTCAGTGTGCCGCCTATTTTTTGAAAGGACTGGCTGATGTTCATTCGAAGCGGCCCGCCTTCCATGCCGTTCATGACCCAAGCGCCTTCAATTTGTGCGGGAACCACCCAAAAAAAAGCCCTCCAATGTTGATCCGTCATGGTTTCATCGGGTTCCCAATCACCCATGTTGAAGGTGTTTGAAACCACTCGGGTGCCAGGCTTCATGTTGAGCACGATGGGGCGCAGCTTCAAGTTCAGGTGCGGCATTAAGTAAAGAGTGACAACGGTTGCAGCACTGAAGTCTTCTTGAAAGATGTCACCCGTGATGATTTTCACTTTGTCCGTCATGCCAGCTTCTACTACTTTGCGCCGAGCAAATTGAGCCATATCGGGGTTAAATTCAATGCCCACAGACTGCGCGCCATGTTTGCGCGCTGCAGTGATGGCGATGATGCCATCGCCAGCACCTAAATCAAAAACTTTGTCTTTATCGGTGACCTTGGCTGCTGCGAGCATTTTTTCTATCAGGCTTTCTGGGGTTGGAACCCAGATCACATCTTTGCCTTCTTGACCGACCTTAGGCTGGTACTCCGCGGGAGCGGGGGTAGTAGATGCGAAGGCCAAACTCAGCCAGCTGGTCAGCAGCACGTACAACAAAAAACGACAAAACTTCATGATCAACTCCTTGCTAAATTCATGTGACTTGGTGAAACAATATACATTATTCAATCGTTAGTTTTTGCGTGCGAACCACTTCGCGCCAGGCTTGGTAATCAGCGTCGATGAACTTCGCCTGTGCCGCGGGTGTGCCCGGCATTGCATCGACAGCGTCAGCTTTGAACCGAGCCAGCACTTCGGGCATGGTTACGACTTTGTTCAAAGCGGTATTGAGCTTATCAATGACGACAGCCGGCGTTCCTGCAGGAGCGGCAAGTGCAAAGAAGTTAAGCACGTCAAAGCCTTTGAACCCAGCTTCCGACATGCTGGGCACGTCAGGCAAAGCTGGCGAACGTTTTGCGCTGGTCACCGCCAATGGCTTGATGCGCTTGTCCTTGATTAGCGGAAGCAGGGCAGGTATTGTGCCTGTCACCAACTGCACCTCACCGGCCACCATGTCGACGGCGGCTGGTGCCACACCGCGATAGGGAATATGGGTAATGAAGGTGCCGGTTTTGGCCTTGAGCAATTCAAGCACCAAGTGGTTCACGCCGCCAGCACCCGCCGAGCCATAATTCAGCACACCAGGCTTTTGACGTGCAAGCGCCACCAACTCTTGCATCGTGTTGGCGGGCAGCTGGTTGTTGGCAGCCCATACCAAGGGGCCACTGGCAATCATGCCTACAGGTGTAAAACTTTTGATCGGGTCATAGCCCGCCGTAGTCAGTGAGGCCGCCACTGTAGTAAAAGGCGATGCTACCAGCAGCAGGGTGTAGCCATCTGCAGCTTGTTGCGCCACATACTGGGTGCCAATGGCGCCTGATGCACCCGTGCGATTTTCGACCACAAAGCTGGCGCTCAAAACCTCGCCTAACTTCTGCGCGATGAGTCGCCCCATAGCATCAGTACCTGCACCCGGTGCAAACGGCACAACAATTTTGACAGGCCGATCTGGAAATGTCGCTACCCCACTCTGAGCAAAAACAGTTGGATGCGAAAGCGCGCAAAGGGCAAAGCCAGTGAGCAAGGTTCGACGAAACCGTGATTGAAAAGAAAGCATAAAACCCCTTACATTGAATTAGTTCAGACTGCGTGAAATATGCCGCAAAATCGTGTCATTGGAATGACACGAGGCCTACAGTCTGTTGACTAGTCTCTTAGTAAAAAGTTATCTGGCATCCCTTCGGAGCCAACCATTCAGCAACATATGGTTGCCACTCGCAAAGTGTTGAACTATGCCTATGGGTGTGCCGTCAATGATCCCGTCGGACTGAAAATGCTCTGGCTGGCGACACTCAAATCCAGATCAAGCGAAGCTTTCTGGAGCACCTGGTGGAAGGTATGTTTTATTTCCTGCTCGACCAACCGGATAGCGCGGTTCAGCGGGCGATTCGAGCATTTTGCCAGTACTAGCCGCGTCTCCACCGTCGGTTCGTACAGTCGTCGCGCGATCAGCCGTCCATTCTCTACTTCGCTTTGCACCGCCGGGATCGCCAGCACTGTATGTGCGAGCCCAGCCAGTACGATCTCTTTCATCAAGCTCAGTGTGTCAACCTCGTATTGAACATTGAGTTTTAAGTTCGCCTGCGAAGCGGACAATTCCAGTGTGCGCCGCAGCCCGTGGTTATTTGTCGGTAGCACGAGCGGCAACCCGTCCAGTTGCCGCAGCGTCACCGACGAAGCGGCGCTTTCCGCGCTACTCAGCAATGCCGGCGGTGATACCAGTGACAGGGCCGCGTAGCCCAAATGCTCAACAGCGACGTGCTGCGAACGGCGCGCATCATGCAAAACTGCCAGGTCGAGCCGCGAGTTAATTAACCATTCATGAATATAGCCGCTATAGCCGGACACGATATTGACTTGTAATTTCGGGTATTTCTGCCTGACCGCGATGACCAGTGCCATCCCGAGCAAGTCGCATACCGTTGGGGTCAGGCCCACTGTAACTTGGCCTGTTGGCGACGTACGTTCATCTTGTAGGTCGCTCGGAACCGCTTTGAGCTGCTGCATCAGCGGCCGTATGCGCTCAATAAATTGCTCTCCTTCCGACGTCAGTGAGACGCCGCGCCCGTTCCTGTAAAGCAATTGCAGGCCGCAGTCCTGTTCGAGTTTCTGAACCTGCCTGCCCAACGCTGGCTGAGAAATACCGACGATGGTGGCCGCCTTGGAAAAACTGCCAAGTTCCGCGACATGCATCAGATATTCAATACGCTTCAAGTCCATTGGTCTTCTCTTAATTTAGCTATTCAATTTCAGCATAGCTGATATAAATGGTAAACCATTGCTGATCTGTTTAAGAGGCAAATAATCATACTTAATCGCTGCTTTCAGATTTAAGGGGTAATTTTTACAGATTTAACCTACTTTTGGATTGGCAGAGACACGCTCACATTGCAGTAGTTTAGGTTCCAACGGCCCGCACCACTTACCAAGGGGAGACATCATCATGAATAAGCCTACCAAAGGGCGCCGCAATTTCCTGATTCAGACTCTCGGCAATGGCACAGCCATCGCAGCCGGCTCCACGATACTGGGAGCCGCTTGGGCGAATGTAAACGCCTATCCGACCAAGCCGATCCGGTTGATTGTGCCGTTTTCAGCCGGATCGGCAACTGACATCATGACCCGCATTCTGGTGCAGCACATTGCAGGCACCTTGAAGCAGGAGTTCGTCGTCGACAATCGTGTGGGTGCGGCAGGTGCGGTTGGCGCAGACATGGCCAGACGCGCGACACCCGACGGCTATACGCTGGTGATGGATGCTGCGTCTTCACACAGCACCCTGGCGGCGTTGCGCCCCAAGTCTCTGCCTTATAACATTCTGACCGACTTTACGTCGATCGGCCGCGCCTGCACATCTGCCAATATGATTGCAGTCAACAATGACTTACCAGTCAAGAATCTGAAGGAACTGATCGCGTATTCAAGGCAGTTGCCCAAAGGTCTGTCGTATGCGGCTGGTGGTTCTGGCGCGTCAAACCATCTGGCGGGACAGATATTGAATCTACACGGTGCCAACCTGGTCCACGTGCCTTACACCAATCTCGGTCAGGCAGTTATCGACACCATCAGCGGCACTGTGCCGATGCTGATTTACACTGTGTCGCTCCTGCCTTTCATAAGACAAGGCAGGATTCGCGGGATAGCTACGCTGTCTGATAAGCGCGCTACTCAGGCGCCTGAACTTCCGACGGCAGTGGAACAAGGCGTTCCAGTTATCGCAAACTCCTGGTTTGGCCTATTCGGGCCGGCCAAGCTGCCGTTACCGATTCGAGACGTGCTTTACGAGGCCCTGCGCGATGCAATGAATGATACTGACGTCAGGCGCAAGCTACTCGACGCCGGCCTCGAACCGGCGCTGCTTAATCCAGCCGAGACTGATGCCTTTGTGGTAAGAGACATCGCAATGTGGAAAGACGTCGTTGAGCGCGCCAAAATTCCGTTACTCGATTAAGGTCCGGACCCATATGAAACTCTGCACG
>CAXNGF010000152.1:0-5297 GCA_964201905.1 Limnohabitans sp.
TTTTTGAATTTGCAATCTGTGGCAATGCGCAAAGTTTCCGACTTGCCATTTGGCACGCAAAAGCGCGTGGAACTAGCCCGTGCTTTAGCCAGCCAGCCCAAACTCTTGTTGCTGGACGAACCCGCCGCAGGTCTGAACCATGAAGAAGTCAACGCTTTGGGCGATCTTATCAAGCGAATCCGTGATGAATTCAAAATCACAGTGCTATTGGTAGAACACCACATGAGTCTGGTGATGAGTGTTTCAGACAAAGTGGTGGCCCTTAACTTTGGCAAAAAAATTGCCGACGACACCCCGTCGCAAGTGCGGCAACACCCCGATGTCATTCAAGCTTACTTGGGGTCTTCAAAATGAGCCGCATGCTTCTGGAAGTCAAAGACCTTTTTGCCGGTTACGGCCCAACCGAAGTGCTGCATGGTCTTTCGATGAAAATCGAAGAGGGCAGTATCACGACGTTGCTAGGCGCCAATGGTGCTGGGAAAACCACCACACTGCGTGCCTTGAGCAAAATGATCAAAGTTCGCGGCCAAATCTTGTTCGATGGTAAGGCCATTGATGCTAAGTCCACCGAGGACATTGTTCGATTGGGCGTAGCTCATGTGCCCGATGGCCGTGGCACCTTCGGCAGCCTTTCCACAGAAGAAAATTTGCAACTTGGTGCCTACACACGCAAGGACAAACTCGAAAAAGCGCTGGACCAGGAAAAGATGTACAGCTACTTTCCGCGTTTGAAAGAGCGGCGTCATCAGCAAGCGGGTACGCTGTCTGGCGGCGAGCAACAAATGCTGGCCATTGCAAGGGCTCTCATGCTGCGCCCCCGATTGCTCCTTCTCGACGAGCCTTCTTTTGGCTTGGCGCCGCTCATAGTGCGAGAGATTTTTGACATCATGCACACCATCAATCAGACCGACAAAGTGACCATCTTGTTGGTTGAACAAAATGCTGCCATGGCACTCGATCTGGCAAATTACGCCTATCTTTTGGAAACTGGCAAACTGGTTTTGTCGGGTCTTTCGAAAGACCTTAAACAAGACGAAGCTGTTCGTCGCTCTTACCTCGGCCACTGAGAACACCAACATGGAAACTTTCATTCACCAAGTTGTTGCCGGCATTGCCACAGGCGGGGTTTACGCCAGCCTTGCTTTGGCGCTCGTGATGATTTACCAATCGACGCACCATATCAATTTTGCGCAAGGTGAAATTGCCATGTTTGCCACTTACATGGCTTGGACCCTGATCAACGCTGGCGTTTCCTACTGGCTGGCTTTCACCTGCACTATCTTGTTGTCATTTAGCTTGGGTGTCCTTATTCAGCGCATCATTATTCGCCCCGTTGAAAATGCGCCAGTGCTCAATATCGTTGTGGTTTTCATTGGCCTGCTTGTTATCCTGAATAGCATTGCGGGTTGGGTCTTCACTTACACCATCAAAGCTTTTCCATCGCCTTTTCCCAAAGAGCCGCCGTTTGGTTTGTATTTCATTTCATCGCACGAACTGGGCTCCATTGGCGTCACCATGGTGCTGCTGTTTTTACTCTACAGTTTTTTCAAGTTCACCCCTCTGGGTCTGGCCATGCGTGCAGCCGCGCAAAACCCAGACTCTAGCCGCTTGGTGGGCATCCGCGTGGGTTGGATGTTGGCCTTGGGTTGGGGACTTGCTGCCGCCATTGGTTCTGTTGCGGGCATGATGATTGCGCCAGTGGTGTTTCTTGAACCCAACATGATGTCGGGCATCTTGCTTTATGCCTTTGCTGCGGCATTGGTGGGGGGAATTGACAGCCCAGGGGGCGCGGTGTTGGGCGGCTTCATCGTTGGCATTCTTGAAAATATTCTAGGTGCCTACGTCATCGGCACAGAGCTCAAGCTGTCGGTCGCTTTGGTTTTGATCATTGTTGTGCTCACCATCAAACCTGCCGGCCTGTTCGGTAAAGTGATTGTTTCAAGGGTCTGAATTAGATGTCTTCCAATCTACCATCTGCCGAAAATTCGATCCCATGGATTCGAATCGTGGTGGGCCTGATCGCAGCCTGCGTCTTGCCTTTTTTCATTTCCAATTACCATGTGTTTCAAGCCTCCATGGTGTTGAGCTATGCCATTGCATTGGTGGGAATGAATATTCTCATTGGTTACAGTGGTCAAATTTCCTTGGGACATGGGGCTTTCTTGGCCATCGGGGCCTACACCAGTGCCATCCTGATGGACAAAATGGACATCCCCTATTGGATGACCATCCCAATTGCGGCCTTAGTCTGTCTGGTGGTGGGCTTTTTGTTTGGCTTGCCTGCATTGCGGCTAGAGGGGCACTACTTGGCCTTGGCCACGTTTGCGCTGGCAGTGGCTTTGCCTCAGTTGCTCAAGTTTAAACATCTAGAATTCCTAACGGGTGGCGTCCAGGGCATTGTGATCATGAAACCTGAGCCGCCTTGGCAGACCTTGTTTGGGTTGAAACTCAATTCAGACCGGTGGCTTTATTTCTTCACCTTGGCTGTCACTGTGGTGATGTTCGTCATTGGTTGGAATCTGATTCGAGGCCGAGTAGGGCGTGCCCTGATAGCCATCCGCGACCAACCTATTGCTGCGGCTTCCATGGGCATTAACACGCCAATGTACAAAAGTCTGGCTTTTGGTGTGAGCGCCATGTTCACTGGTGTGGCGGGTGCTCTGAGCGCTATTTTGGTGGCCTGTGTGGCACCCGACAGTTTCACTGTTTTCTTGTCGATCACATTGCTGGTTGGCATGGTAATTGGTGGCGTAACCTCTTTGCCTGGAGCCTTGTATGGGGCCTTATTTATCCAGTTCATTCCCAACATCGCTGACCAGATTTCCAAAGCCGCACCTTGGGCCATCTATGGAATCATGTTGATCCTGTTTATGTACACCATGCCCACTGGTATTGCGGGTGCCCTCCGTTTGTTAGGCGAGAAGTTTCGCCCAACTCGCTCTTGATTTTCAACCTTTTCTCTCAACCAAGGACCACCATGAAAAAGAGACAATTTGCCCTAACTGCTCTGTGCATTTCCCTCATTGGCTTTGCCTTACCGGCCACCGCACAAAAAAAATACGATCCCGGTGCCAGCGACACTGAAATCAAAATTGGTCAAACCATGCCATACAGCGGCCCAGCTTCGGCATACGGCGTGATCGGCAAGGTACAGGCAGCTTACTTCAAGCAACTGAACGAACAAGGTGGCGTGAATGGCCGCAAGATCAACTTCATCACCCTAGACGATGGCTATAGCCCACCCAAAACGGTGGAGATGATTCGCCGGCTGGTTGAGCAAGATGAAGTCTTGTTGACCCTAGGCACCTTGGGCACGCCTTCAAATACTGCCATTCACAAGTACATGAATACCAAGAAAGTGCCGCACATGTTCTTGGCCACAGGCGCCTCGAAATGGAACGATCCAAAAAACAATCCTTGGACCATTGGTTTCAACCCCAATTACCAATCCGAAGGCAAGCTGTACGCGCAGCATATTCTGGCCACTAAGCCCAATGCCAAAATTGCTGTGCTGATGCAAAATGACGATTACGGCAAGGACTACTTTAACGGATTCAAAGAAGGCTTGGGCGCGAAGGCTGCAAGCATGATTGTTTCCCAAGCCACCTATGAAGTGACAGACCCAACCATCGACTCTCAAATTGTCACGCTCAAGGGTTCGGGTGCCGACACTTTCTTCAACATCACGACCCCCAAGTTTGCAGCGCAAGCCATTCGCAAGGTCAGTGAAGTGGGTTGGAAGCCCACACACTACCTGAACCAAGTTTCTGCTTCAGTGGGTAGCGTCTTGAAGCCTGCGGGCTTGGATGTCTCGGTTGGTTTGATTTCAATGAACTACATCAAAGAAGGTGCCGATACCCGCTGGGATAATGACCCGACTATGAAGGATTTCAAAGCACTGATTAAAAAATACGCGCCTGAAGTCAGTCCAGACGATGGCAACGCCACCTATGGCTATGCGGTGGCTCAATTGATGGCTCACGTGCTTAGGCAGGCAGGGGACAACCTAACCCGTGAAAACGTCATGAAACAAGCCACTAGCATCAAGGACTTTCAAGTGCCGATGGCCTTGCCCGGTGTATTGGCCAGCACATCACCCACTGATTTTGCATTGTTCCAAACCATGCAACTGGTGAGGTTTGATGGTAAAAGTTGGGTCGAATTTGGTAAGCCAGTTACTGTAAGGTAATTCACTGCACCATCCAAAAAAATGCCGCATTCAGCGGCATTTTTTTATCTCTTCAACACACCATATTGGAGACAAGGCATGAAGTCACAAGTCCATCAGGGCTGTAGTATGGGCGATCTCATCATCACCGCCGTTCAACGAGGTGGCGATCGCGATGCCTTTGTGTTGGGCGACTTGCATATCACCTACATCGAGATGGGTCGCCAGATCAGTCAAATCATTCAGGTGTTCAACGGAATGGGCTTGCAACACGGGCAAACCATTGCCACCTTGTCAACAAATCGGCCACATGCCTTTTTTATTTCAGCGGCGGCTTATGTGATGGGCCTGCGAGTGGTGTGGATGAACCCTATGTCGTCACCCGACGATCATCTTTATCAGGTTAAAGATGCAAACGTACAACTGTTGATTGTTGAGCCGCATAGTTTTGGGGATCGTGCTTTGAAGATTGTTGAGTCAGTAGACCGACCCTTAACTTTTCTTGGGCTGGGACCTTGGGGTCAACAAATCGATGTATTCAGTCTGATGGCCACTTACATGCCTCAAGCCCTAGTTTCAAGCAGCCAGGAGGACGACGACTGCGTTTTGATTTACACCGGTGGCACCACTGGTAAACCCAAGGGTGTATTGCACAACCACCGTGTGATGGTGGCCATGGTGATGATGCAAATGGCTGATTTTGAGTGGCCTGCCAACCCGCGCTTTTTGGCGATGACACCGATCACCCACGCCGCCGGCGCTTTGATTCCGCCAGTGCTCATGCGCTCGGGCACGGTCATCATGCACCCTGGTTTTGATGTCAAAACCTTTTGCACTTTGGTTGAGCGCTACCGAGTCAATTGCACATTCATGGTTCCCACAATGATCTATGTCTTGCTTGACTCGCCGGTGCGACAGCAGCATGACCTCAGCAGTTTGGAAACTCTAATATACGGTGCCGCCTCTATTACGCCGGCAAGACTGCAAGAGGGCATAGCTGAACTTGGGCCAATCTTCATGCAACTCTACGGGCAATCTGAGGCACCCATGGCCATGACAGTTTTGCACAAGCACGAACATGATCCTGTTAATCATCCGCAGCGCCTAAGTTCTTGTGGCACCCCCGTGG
>CAXNGF010000153.1:0-5288 GCA_964201905.1 Limnohabitans sp.
AGCTCAACTGATCAAGCGATATGGCGCTGCTGCGGTAATCATGGCGTTTGATGAAAAAGGACAAGCCGATACTTACCAACGAAAGATTGAAATTTGCGAGCGCGCTTATCGCGTGTTGGTGGACGAGGTGGACTTTCCCCCCGAGGACATCATTTTTGATCCCAACATTTTTGCCATTGCAACTGGCATTGAAGAGCACAACAACTACGCAGTTGATTTTATAGAAGCCACGCGTTGGATCAAACAGAATTTGCCTGGCGCCAAAGTGTCGGGTGGGGTGTCCAATGTGTCTTTTAGTTTCCGCGGCAACGATCCCGTGCGCGAAGCCATACACACCGTGTTCCTGTACCATGCCATTCAAGCTGGCATGGACATGGGCATTGTCAATGCGGGCATGGTGGGGGTGTTCGACGAGCTTGAACCCGACTTGCGCGAACGCGTTGAAGACGTGGTCTTGAACCGCCGCCCCGATGCGGGTGAGCGCTTGGTGGAAGTGGCAGAAAATGCCAAAGGCGCATCTAAAGATGATTCACAAAAGTTGGCTTGGCGCGGTACGCCTGATGCGCCAGTTACAGTGTCTGCACGTTTGTCACATGCCTTGGTGCATGGCATCACAGACTTCATCACTGAAGACTCCGAAGTGGCGTACCAAGAAAATTTGGCCAAGAACGGCCGACCCTTGCACGTGATTGAAGGCCCGCTCATGGACGGCATGAACGTGGTGGGCGATTTGTTTGGTCAAGGCAAGATGTTCTTGCCGCAAGTGGTCAAATCTGCGCGTGTGATGAAGCAAGCGGTGGCGCACTTGGTGCCCTACATTGAAGAAGAAAAGCGACAGCAAGAGGCCGCTGGCCAAGACGTTAAATCTAAGGGCAAGATTGTGATTGCCACCGTCAAAGGCGACGTGCACGACATTGGCAAAAACATTGTGACGGTGGTGCTTCAGTGCAACAACTTTGATGTGGTCAATATGGGTGTGATGGTGCCGTGTCATGAAATTTTGGCCAAGGCCAAAGAAGAGAATGCCGACATCATTGGCTTGTCTGGGCTCATCACCCCCAGCTTGGAAGAGATGCAGTACGTGGCCAGTGAAATGCAAAAAGACGCGTATTTCCGCTTGCGCAAAATGCCTTTGCTCATTGGCGGCGCCACCACCAGTCGTGTGCACACCGCCGTCAAAATTGCACCCCACTACGAAGGCCCCGTGGTCTATGTACCCGACGCTTCCCGTAGCGTGAGCGTGGCGCAAGGTTTGTTGTCTGACCCTGCAGCCACCTATGTTGATGAGCTGAATGCCGATTACGCCAAAGTGCGTGAAATGCATGCCAACAAAAAACAAACGCCGATGTGGTCACTGGGCAAAACGCGAGGCAATAAAACGGCAATTGATTGGGCTGCATTCAAATCACCGACCCCTAAATTCATTGGTCGTCGTGTCTTCAAGAATTTTGACCTGGCCGAATTGGCGCGCTATATCGACTGGGGCCCCTTCTTTCAAACCTGGGATTTGGCCGGGCCGTATCCTGCTATTTTAAAAGACGAAGTGGTGGGCGTAGAGGCGCAAAATGTTTTCAACGATGCGCAAAAAATGTTGCAAAAAATCATTGAAGGCCGATGGATCACAGCGCATGGCGTGATGGGCTTGTACCCTGCCAACAGCGTCAACCACGATGACATTGCTTTGTATGCCGATGAGGCGCGTGAAACACCCGTTCTCACATGGCATGGCCTGCGCCAACAAACTGAAAAACAGCCGGGAAAACCCAGCCGATGTTTGGCAGATTTTGTAGCACCCCGTTTGGATATACAAGGCAAACCAACTCAGTTGCAAGACTATGTTGGTGTGTTTGCGGTCACTGCAGGCATTGGTGTAGAAAAACGCGAAAAAGCTTTTGAAGCAGCTCACGACGACTACAGTGCCATCATGTTCAAAGCCTTGGCTGATCGTTTTGCAGAGGCCTTTGCCGAATGCCTACACGAGCGTGTGCGCAAAGATTTGTGGGGCTATGCCGCGCTGGAGAAGGCTGGGCTAGAAGACTTGATTGCCGAAAAATACCAAGGCATCAGGCCTGCACCAGGCTACCCCGCTTGCCCTGACCACTCTGTGAAAAAGCAAATGTTCGAACTTCTGCAGTGCGAAGAAATTGGCATGAGCCTTACCAGCAGTTTGGCCATGACGCCGGCTGCCAGCGTGTCAGGCTTTTACCTCAGCCACCCCGACAGCCAATACTTCAACGTGGGCAAAGTGGGCGAAGACCAAGTGCATGATTTGGCCAAGCGTCAGAACTTAAAAGCGACCGACATTCAGCGTTTGTTAGCGCCCAATTTGTAAGCGCTCATTTGCGCCCACCACAAACACGCCACACCCAAAACGCCAGCCACCAACAGCCAGCGCAAGCCATGTGTGTAGCCCACTTCGGGCGTCCACATCAAACCCAAAGCCCAGGGTGCGACTGCGCGGCCCAAAGCCACTGGCACGCCCAGCACACCATTGAGTTGGCCCACATGGTCGCGGCTGACGTATTGGGCCATGGCGGTACCTTTCACAATGGTGTTCAGCCCGTTGCCTAAGCCATAGAAGAGGACAAACAACAATGCAGCCCAAGGCGCTAAACCGCCAGCTACCAAAAACACCAAACCCAAAGGCACCAAACAAGGAATCCATTTGTTGGCGGCATGAACATCTAAATGTTTTTCAAAGACAAACAACAAAAGCCGCCCAAACACTTGAATGGCACCAATAGAGGCTGGAATGGCAATGACCCACGCGGGTGACAAATGCGCTTCTTCAAGCAGGCTTACCATGTGGGCGGGCAAGGCCGAGCCCACCACAGCGGTCATGAGCATGAAACCCGCAAGCAACCAAAAGGGCGCGCGCTTTAAGTGAACCTTGATAGAGTCAGATGGCGCTTGTTGGGACTGCAGCTCTGAGGAACTAGGCGTTTGAATCGCAATTTCAGCATCATGACTCACGGTATGTTTATCCTGGGTGCCTCGCAACAGCCAAGCGTGCAATGGCCAACAAATAAGCCATTGAAAGAGCGCCAAAACCCACAAGGCATGGCGCCAACCCAAAGATTGAATTAACCAAGACGACAGCGGTATGAACACCGTGCTGGCCAGGCCGCCTAAAAAAGTCATGATGATGATGGCCCGCCTTAAGTCGTTTGGAAATTTGCGAGTGACGATGGCAAATACGGGGGCATACAGTGTGGCGGACATACCTAAACCCAAAGCCAGCCATACACCATAAAACCCAGTCAGTGAGTCAATGAAGCTGTGGGCAAACAAACATGCACCCACCCAAACAGAGCCCCAGGTCATCACGCGGCGTTCGTGACCGCGATCAATTAGCCGGCCAATGGGATAAGCCATAAGGCCTTCGGCCAACAAGGCCAAGCTAAATCCCAAAGATGCTTCGGCGCGGCTGAAACCCAACTCCCGCTCGACAGGACCCATGACCAAAGAGAAGGTGTAAAACACACTTCCCCAAGTAATAAGTTGTGCCCAAGACAACCAGACCGCAAACGGACCGAGTGCGGGGGCCTTGGTGCTTATTCGGGTGAGGTCCCAATAGGGCCGATATCTGCGCATAACCACATTATCAATGCCCCGCAACGGAACGCCTGTATTGCACGGCTTCTGCGATGTGCGCCGTTTCGATGTTGGCACTCTGGGCCAAATCAGCAATGGTTCTGGCAATTTTTAAAACGCGGTGAGAACTGCGGCCACTCCAGCCAAAATGCGTCGCAACTTGCGTGATGTAAGCCAAGGCCTCGGGACCCAAGGCCACGTGCTTGTCCAGGGCGCTGCCACTCAAAGCTTGGTTGCTACAGCCTTGCCGAAGGCTCGCTATTGTGCGGGCATGCTGACACCGCTTTTTAAGCACAGCAGTGCTTTCACCTGGCGCCGCGTTAATGAGCAATGCTGCGCTTTGGCTAGGCACCTCGATGTGCAAATCAATGCGGTCTAACAGAGGGCCACTTACTTTGCTGCTGTAACGGTGCACTTGATCTGGCGTGCAGCGACACACCGGCCCGCTTTGACCAGGACTTCTGGCGTGCCCTGCATAGCCACAGGGGCAGGGGTTCATGGCGGCAATCAGTTGAAACCTGGCCGGAAATTCTGCGCTGTGTGCGGAGCGAGAGATCGTGACGCAGCCCGACTCCATGGGCTCGCGCAAAGCCTCCAGCGCGGCGCGAGGAAATTCTGGCAGCTCGTCTAAAAACAACACGCCATGGTGTGCCAAGGAAATTTCACCAGGCCTTGGCGGTGATCCACCACCCACCAAGGCCACGGCACTGGCAGAGTGATGCGGCTGGCGTGTTGCACGCACCAACCATTGCGACAATTGAAATCGCCCGGCCAAACTGGCCACCGAGGCGGCCTCCAAAGCTTCTTGCACGCTAAGTGGCGGCAAGAGGCCAGCAAACCTGAGCGCCAACATGGACTTGCCAGAACCGGGCGGCCCCACCATCAGAAGACTGTGACCGCCCGCCGCGGCAATTTCAAGCGCTCTTTTGGCGCCAGCCTGGCCCTTCACATCGGTCAAATCTGGATAGGAAGTCTCGCCTTTCCATTCAGGGCTTGGGCGATGGTGTATTCGTGCCCAGCCATCGGGCGTGCTGGGTGACTGAGCCAAAGCCGATGTGCCTGCCAAACAAAACTGATCAGCTACATCACGCAAATGGCGGGCTCTGTAAACCTTTGCATCTGGCACCAGAGCGGCTTCTTCGGCACTTTCAGGTGGCAATACCAAAGACGGTGCATTCGCCTTTTGGTACAAAGCCAAGCCCATGACCAAAGCGCCTCGGACAGGCCGCAAGGCCCCCGACAAGGACAACTCTCCAGCAAACTCGAACTCTTTGAAGCGCGCGCCATCAATTTGACCGCTGGCCGCCAAAATGCCCAAAGCAATGGGCAAATCAAAACGGCCAGAGTCTTTGGGCAAGTCGGCGGGCGCCAAATTGACCGTGATGCGCTGGTTGCTGGGAAACTCAAAACCCGAGTTTTGAAGCGCCGACCGCACCCGCTCCCGGGCCTCCTTGACTTCCACATCGGCCAGCCCGACCAAGGTAAAGCTGGGCAAACCATTGGCCAGATGGACCTCGACTGTGACGGAGGGTGATTGAAGGCCCAGCAAAGCCCGACTTTGCACCAAAGATAAACGCATATTGGCTCCGCGCACCAAACGGGTGCAACATCTGTAGGACTTTTTATAAACCAGTCCTAGGGGGGTGCAATTCACATTGGAACACCAAGGCCTCCAAATACATATTTCAGAGGGG
>CAXNGF010000154.1:0-5266 GCA_964201905.1 Limnohabitans sp.
ACCCAGATGTTTTGTACCTTCGCACACTGGATGAATCCAAGACCCTGCAATCTCGCCTGACCACTTCAAAGCGCTTGGTAGTGATCGGCGGGGGCTATTTGGGTTTAGAGATCGCCGCAACTGCAGCCTTGGCTGGCATTGAGGTCACCGTGCTCGAGCGCGGGAAACGACTCTTAGAGCGCGTAACGACCCCCATCATTTCTCAGCATATGCATGGCGTCCACACAAAGCAGGGGGTCAAGGTGCAATGCGAAATGACAGTCACAGGGCTGACCTTTGACCATCACCGACTGCAATCTGTCGAGTGCAGTGGTCAGAGTTATCCCGCAGACATTGCCATAGTCGCCGTAGGCGCGGTACCCAATGATGAAATTGCCCGGCAGGCTGGCCTAGCTTGTGACGATGGCATTTTGGTCGATGAAGGTGCGCGCACATCAGACCCCCTCATTTTTGCTGCAGGTGATTGTGCTCGTCACCCCAATGCGTTGTTTTCCCGTCAAGTCAGGCTTGAATCAGTCCAAAACGCAGTGGACCAAGCAACTGTGGCCGCGATGAACATGATGGGGCACAACGCAATCTACAGGCGCGTTCCTTGGTTTTGGTCCCAGCAGTATGACCTCAAGTTGCAATCAGCAGGTTTTTTTGCAGGCCATGATGAAATTCAAGAGCACGGCGATAAAAGCAAAGACAACTTTGCCCTTTTATATTACCGACAAGGAACTTTGATGGGCGTAGATGCCATCAACTCTCCAGCCCACTATCTGTCAGCCCGAAAATCGATCGGTGCCAGAGGTGAGCTAGCCACTCTCTCACGCAACGCGAGTTTATCGCCCTCCCAAATTTCAACTCAAATAACCAACTCATGAACCCTCAATCTCGCCCCATCATGTCCCCCGATGCAGCTTTATTTCTGCCCAGCCCCTATTTCGACAATGATCCGATTGGCCCCAAAATATATTTTTTCAAAAATAACAGCTTTGCCTGTTGGGATGTCAATGAAGAGAAACTATGCGAAGGCTACCCAAAGAGCGTCCGTGCTTCATGGCCTGGTCTGCAAGAGGCGTCTCCAGATACCAAGCTGCGAGCAGCCCTTCATGTGCCAGCTTGGGGCTCATTTGTATTTTTTCTTTTTGAAAATCAAAAGGAATTGGCAGTTTGGGACCTCCAGCAACACCGCCTCTTGGACGATCGCCTGAACATTGACATGGTCTTGCCTGGTGGTTTTACCGATGGTGATTTCACCCCCGTCTACTGCGAACTGTCTGACCGCACCCCTGTGATTTACGCATTCAAAGGCCATGACTACTTGAAGTGGAGCGTAGGCTCTCAATGGCCCGCCCAGTTGGAAGCTGGCTACCCCCATAAAACAGCAGCCGATTGGAAAGATGGGCTGGTCCTTGCACCTCGAACCGCGGTTTACCTTGAATGGACCACCCGCAGCAACGCGCATTCCAATCGAAAAATTTATTACTTCATGGGAGATCTTTATCTGCGCTGGGATGTGCCCTCCAACACCCGAAATTACCGTTTGGACATCGTTGCTGGCTGGAAAGGATGGCCTCAATTTGACTGAGCCATACGCAAAACGCCGAGGTGCTATTCCCAAATCACATGCGTGAGTCAAGTCTAAATTACCTACTATTGCGCTACTGAATAACGCATGATTTTTCATGCAGTCGCAAAGAAAGTAAGAAGCCTATGTCAGTAATTTCAGCATTTGCAAGCCCCAGCGTAGAAGTCGACGCGTGCAAGGAAATTCGTGACTTCATGTCAGGATTCACTTTAGAGACCACCCCTGGTTCTGCTGCCAAAATTGCAGATTTTCGTGAGCATGTTCGGGCTGAAACACCGGTCTACATCACATTCTTGCCGGGCTCGAACTTTGATGATACGGTCGCTGTTGCCAAGCGTCTGCGCAATGAGGGCTTTGTGCCAATTCCCCACTTCGCGGCTCGCAGCATTCCGAACAAAACATTTCTTGAAAACGGATTAGAACGACTGCGGGACGAAGCCAATGTGTCTCGCGTCTTGTTAATCGGTGGAGCCGTTCCTACGCCTTTGGGTGATTTCAGCGACTCCATGCAATTGCTCGATACGGGTTTATTCGACAAATTTGGAATTCGCAGCATTGGGCTGGCTGGACACCCAGAAGGAAGTCCCGACATGTCAGATGAAGCCATCCGAGAAGCCTTGCAATGGAAAAATCAATTTTCCCACAGGACCGATGCGCATATGTATTTGGTCACCCAGTTCTGTTTTGAAGCCGCCCCCATCATTCAATGGGATCAACGTCTTCAGTCAGAAGGCAACAAATTGCCAATCTACATCGGCGTTCCTGGCTTGGCGACCATCAAAACATTGTTGGCGCACTCCAAAGCCTGCGGAATTGGCGCATCAATGACCTTCTTAACCAAGCAGGCCATGAACGTTGCCAAGTTGCTCACCGTGTCCGCGCCAGACCGGCTGGTGACTGAGTTGGCCGCATACAAAGCGCGCGACGCCAAATGCGGCATTGCCGGTGTTCACATGTACCCCCTGGGCGGGCTTAAGAAAACGGCCGAATGGTCCTATGCAGTTGCTGATGGAAATTTCGAACTCAATCGAAATAAAACAGGATTTGAAGTCGAGTTGACCGCATAATATATTGTGTTGATTGAGGACTGCTTGCCGCCGTGGATTCACGGCGGATCGCATTTCTTCTCTTTAGGCACCGCAATCACCTCGATAGACTTTTGACAGCAGTCTAAAATTTTTTACCTAAGAGCAAGAAAGCGGATTACATGTCAAATCTGAAAGTTGCAAAATCGCCTGAAACACAGCTTGCGCCAGGCACTTTCCGCTTAACTCGGCGAGATCTGGTCAAAGCAACAGGCGTGGGGGTTTCAGGTTGCATGCTGGCAAGCGTTGCGGGTGCTGCCGCTTCACAAGCCACACCCTCTTCCAGCCCACCTTATCCCGAACTGCGAATTGCGCAAGTCAATGAGCTGAAGGTTGATGCCCCCGTGCAATTCAATTACCCCGACGACTCATCTCCAGCAATTTTGATCCGCCTTAGCCAAGGCGGTGCTCCAGGCGGCGTTGGGCCCAACAATTCAATTGTTGGTTTCTCGCAGTTGTGCACCCATAAAGGTTGCCCAGTTCAATACAAGGCTGAGCGAAAACTTTTAATTTGCCCTTGCCATTGGAGCAGTTTTGATCCGACAAAATCAGGACAAATGGTAATTGGTCAAGCTAGCCAAGCATTGCCGCAAATTCGCTTGCGAGTCACTGGCAATTCTATTTTTGCAATCGGCGTCGATGGCCTGATTTTTGGCCGTCATACCAACATGCTCTGAGCTCGTGGAACGCGCACCTCTCCCGCCCAATGACGCCCAGCGGTTCAATACTGTCTGTCAGTTTTGCATCGTTGGTTGCGGCTACCAAGTCTACAAATGGCCTTTGGCAAGAAGCGGCGGACCGCATCCCAGCGACAATGCATTTGGCTTAGATTTCCGCAAGGCCCAACCCGCCTTTGGAACCTGGGTTGCGCCGATCAATCACAGAGTCGTCACAGACAAAGATGGGAGCCGGCACCATGTCGTGATCCTGCCTGATCAGGCTTGCCGCGTCAACGATGGCATGGCATCTGTCAGGGGTGCTGGGCTTGCCAGCACGTTGTATGCGCCTGATCAGTCAACACGCGTCCGGCTCTCAACCCCCTTGCTTCATCAGGGGCAAGCCCTTGCACCTGCCAAATGGGAGGATGCTGTTGAATTAGGTGCACGCGTCATCAAGGCGGTTCTGGACCGCTGGGGTGCTGATGCGGTGGGTATGAAATTTTTTGACCACGGTGGCGGTGGCGGTGGTTTTGAAAACAACTGGGCTGTTGGTCGTTTTTTCTTCACTGGCATTGGCACACGCACCGCATCCATTCACAACAGACCCGCCTACAACAGCGAAGTCCACGCCGCTGGTGATGCGGGCGTGGCTGCCTTGACCAATTCTTACCTCGATGCACAGTTGGCAGACACGCTTTTCATTGTGGGAGCCAACCCTTATGAAACGCAGTCCAACTATTTTCTTGCGCACATGGTTCCCAACCTTCAAGGCGGGACGCTTGAAACGAAGCGGGCCAGTTTTCCTGGAGAACCCGTTGAAGCTGCAAGAATCATCATCGTCGATCCTCGCAAAACAATGACTGTTTCAACTTCAATTGCGGCTGCAGGTGCCGACCGCGTCTTGCATTTGCAAATTGAACCAGGCAGCGACATCGCATTGCTCAATGCAATTGCGCGGGTTGCCGTACACAAACGTTGGCACGATGTGGGTTTCATTCGAGAACGCACTGAGACTCAAACTTATGAAGCCTACCTTCGGTCATCTTTAGGCGTTGACCGTCCAATTGATGAGTTTTTGAAAGAGGCAGCACGCACCACAGGCTTAACGGTGGCGCAAATTGAAAAAGCCGCTTCCTGGATCGCATCGCCCAAAGCAGGAGGGGCACGCCGACGCACTTTGCTGCAATATGAAAAAGGCCTGATTTGGGGTTTGAAGAATTACGAAAACATTGCCGCCATAGTCGACCTTGGACTGCTCACAGGCAACGTTGGCAAACCTGGTACAGGCATCAGTCGGCTAGGAGGCCATCAAGAAGGCTACGTGCGCCCTCCATACCCTGGAGGTCGACCAGCACTGAACGTTGACGAAGCTTTGCGCCGCGGCGAAGTCAAATGCTTCTGGATCGGAGGTTGTAACCCCGTGCTGACAACATCCAGAGCCGCGGCCTTTGAAAAAAACCTCAAAGAGCGTGGCGCCATCGTCAATGAAGCCTTGCGTGCCACTGCCAATGCACCCATAGAACAACGGGTAACTGCTGTGGTTGAAGCTTTGAAACGGGGTGGCATGTTTATCTTGGGGCAAGACATCTATTTGACCGAGAGCATGAAACATGCGCATGTGGTCTTACCGGCTGCGCAATGGGGCGAAACCAACCTGACCTCTATCAATGGCGAACGCCGCTTGCGCTTGTATCCAAAATTCATGGATGCACCAGGCGATGCAATTGCCGACTGGGCCATCTTGGCCCGCTTTGCCAAAAAACTTCGCACGCTTTATTTGGCAGACAAAAATCCTTTGATGGCCAATCGATTCCTGGATTTTGACTGGCGAACAGATGAAGATGTTTTTATTCATGCCCGCTACACCTTCAAAGGGGATGGCAGTGATGGCATCGAAGGCTATGCGGGTGTGACCTATGATCTGCTGCGAAAACTGGGCAACAACGGCA
>CAXNGF010000155.1:0-5235 GCA_964201905.1 Limnohabitans sp.
ACCCTACAACCCTACCCCTTCGAGCGCCTTCGCCAATTGTTCGCAACTGTGACCCCGCCCACAGACCGCGCGCACATCAGTTTGGGCATTGGCGAACCCAAGCACGCAACGCCCGAATTCATCAAAACAGCCCTCAAAGCGTCACTTGATACAGCACTGTCTGGATATCCAGCCACTGCAGGTGAATTGAGCATGCGAGAGGCTTGTAGCCAATGGCTTCAGCGCCGATACCGCATTGAGATTCAGGCCGCGACACAAATTTTGCCCGTCAACGGTTCAAGAGAGGCTTTATTTGCCCTTGCGCAAGCCGTCTTAGATCCCACAAAACCAGATGTTCGTGTTGTCAGCCCCAACCCCTTCTACCAAATTTATGAGGGTGCAGCCCTCTTGGGCAGTGCCCAACCCTACTACGTTGCCAATGCCCCTGAAAACGACTTTACAGCCGACTGGCAGGCCGTTCCAGAGGCTATTTGGCGGTCAACCCAACTCGTTTTTGTATGTTCACCAGGAAACCCCACTGGGAAAATAATGCCCTTGGCTGAGTGGAAGACTTTGTTTGAGCTCAGTGAAAAATACGGCTTTGTCATCGCCTCCGACGAGTGCTACAGCGAAATCTATTTTCGAGATGAACCGCCATTGGGCGGGTTAGAGGCCGCCTCTCTTTTGGGTTACAAAGATTTCAAACGCTTGATTGCGTTCACAAGCTTGTCCAAACGCAGCAACGTGCCCGGCTTGCGCAGTGGCTTTGTGGCTGGCGACGCCGCCATCATCAAAGACTTTTTGCTGTATCGCACATACCACGGCTGCGCCATGAGTGGCGTGGTTCAAGCTGCCAGCATTGCGGCTTGGAACGACGAAGAGCATGTGGTGGAAAACCGCAACCTGTACCGCACCAAATTTGCACAAGTCACGCCTGTTTTGGCAGCGGTCATGGATGTCAGACTACCCGATGCCAGTTTCTACTTGTGGGCAGGTGTGCCAGCCGCTTGGCACAACAGCGATACCGATTTTGCACGCGAGCTTTATGCATCTGAAAATGTCACTGTGTTGCCAGGCAGCTACATTGGCCGAACCGTCAATGGACAGAACCCAGGCCAAGGTCGAGTTCGAATGGCCTTGGTGGCCGAAACGGCAGAGTGCTTGGAAGCTGCACACCGCATGGCAAGATTCATCAAAGCGGGCAGACCCTCATGAGCGCCACACTTCGACTTGCTGAACAACTGATCTCCCAGCCTTCCGTCACCCCCGAAGATGGTGGCTGTACCGCATTGATCAATTCCCACCTTGAAGCTTTGGGCTTTCAATGCGAAGTAATCGATCTGGGTCCCGGCAACTTTCGGGTTCGAAATCTTTGGGCCAAAAGAGCAGGCAGCTCTGGCCAAACCTTGGCATTTGCAGGTCACGTTGATGTCGTTCCCACAGGGCCTTTGAACAAATGGACCAGCGACCCCTTCACACCCACTCACCGTGACGGCAAACTGTTTGGGCGCGGCGCAAGCGATATGAAAACCTCACTGGCCGCCCTGGTGGTGGCCACCCAAGAGTTTTACAAAGAATGCCCCACCCCTGCATTAGGCATTGCGTTTTTACTTACCAGTGACGAAGAGGGCCCTGCACTGGACGGCACCGTGCGCATTTGTCAAATGCTTCAAGCGCGCCAAGATACGCCCGACTATTGCATTGTGGGAGAGCCCACATCCGTCAAACAAACAGGCGACATGATCAAGAACGGCAGGCGCGGTTCACTCAGTGGCAAATTGATCGTCAAAGGCATTCAAGGGCACATTGCCTATCCGCAGTTGGCAGACAACCCTGTGCACCGTGCTGCACCTGCACTGGCCGAATTGGCCGGCATGGTGTGGGATGAAGGCAATGAATTTTTTCCGCCTACCAGCTGGCAAATCAGCAACGTTCAAGCTGGCACTGGCGCTACCAATGTAATTCCAGGTGAAATGGTCATTGACTTTAACTTTCGTTTTTGCACCGAGTCCAACGAAACCTCACTGAAAAAACGCCTTACCGATGTTCTCTTGAAACATGCGTTGAAGTTTGACATTGAATGGACTTTGGGTGGCCTACCCTTTCTCACCACACCAGGCACCTTGGTGAAAGCGGTGCAAGAAGCTATTTGTGAAGTCACAGGGCTTCAAACCGAATTGTCTACAACAGGCGGCACCAGTGATGGCCGTTTCATTGCTCAAACCTGCCCGCAAGTGATTGAACTCGGCCCACCCAATGCCACAATTCACAAGATTGATGAACACGTTGCATTGGTTGACATTGAGCCCCTGAAGAACATCTACAAAAAGGTCTTGGTTAATTTGAACAATGCCTGTGCGCTTGAAATGGCCCACAAGCCTTAAGGCCTCAAAGCGATGGATCTCAAACAACTCATACACACCAGCGCCGATCAACTTGATCAAGCCAAAGTCGCATTTGGTCATGGCACATTGAATGCGCAAGATGAAGCTGCTTGGCTTGTATTGTGGCAACTTCAATTGCCATTGAACCTGGACTTAAGTCTAGATAACCTTAGCATTCAGAAACAGGTCTCGGAGTTGAATGCAAATATCAATGTAGCCCAAATTTCTTTGGCTCACATCCAAGCTTGCCAAGCGCTTATTGAGCAACGCATTCAGACACGCAAACCTGCAGCCTACCTTACACAGGAAGCTTGGCTCCAAGGCATTCCCTTTTATGTGGATGAACGCAGCATAGTGCCTCGCAGCTTCATAGCCGAGTTGATTGCAGACTGCGCCTTTGATGGCTGGCTGTCCGAGACATCGCATTTGTTCTTAGACCTGTGCACTGGCAATGGCAGTTTGGCAGTATTGTGTGCCATGGCCTATCCTGAAATTCAAGTGACTGGGGCTGATATTTCAAAGGATGCGCTGGCCGTAGCCAAAATCAATGTCGATAAACACCAGCTATCAGATCGCATTCAACTTGTGGAAAGTGATGGGCTCAAAGGACTTACACAAAAGTTTGATTGCATTATTTGTAATCCGCCTTATGTGTGCGAAGCCAGCATTCAAAACCTCCCAGCAGAATACAAAGCAGAGCCACTGCTTGCCTTGGCAGGCGGCACAGATGGCATGGATTTCATTCGGCAGTTGTTCATCGACTTGCCAGATCGCATGAGCGAACAAGCCATTTTGATTCTAGAAATTGGCAATGAGCGCGACCACTTTGAAGCAGCCTTTCCCAAACTTGAAGCCGTCTGGTTAGACACCAGTGCTGGCGAGGATCAAGTTGCATTGATCACCAAAGAAGCGCTGCTTAAAATCGACACAGCCTCATGACAGGATTTTGTGAAATCAAACTCCCCTTCAATCAAAACGCATTTTGGGGCAACAGTCACATACCCGTCTTTATTCACAATTTGGTCAAAAAAACTCAAATGCACGGCTATGATCAAGCCATATTAAGTAACAGGCAACGCAATGTGATGGGCTTAGCCCTTTACAGAGCATGAGATATTCTGCCTGTACCTTCTTTTAAAACACATCCCATTCCAGAACTGATCTTCCTAGGTCGCTCGCTGAGCGCGGCCGATGCTCAAACCCTTTCATGATTCAACTGAAAAATGTCACGCTGCGACGCAGCGCCAAAGTGTTGCTAGATGCCGCATCCGTCACACTCAATCCAGGTGAAAAAGTGGGCTTGGTTGGCCGCAATGGCGCCGGAAAATCCACCTTGTTCGCGCTTTTCAATGGCACCCTGCACGAAGATGCTGGCGATTTCTCCATTCCCAAACAATGGCGATTGGCTCAAGTGGCCCAAGACATGCCAGAAACAGAAGAAAGCGCAACAGATTTTGTGCTGGGTGGCGATACGCGATTGGCTGAGCTGCGTGCGGTGCTTCATGCGGCGGAGCTTTCTGAAGATGGTATGGCCATGGCACACGCCCACGTTGACTTGGCAGATGCTGGCGAACACGATGCAGTGCCCCGCGCTCAGTCTTTGATTTTGGGTCTAGGATTCAGAACAGCAGAATTGGACCATCCGGTCAACAGTTTTTCAGGCGGATGGCGGATGCGCTTGCAATTGGCTCGAGCTTTAATGTGCCCCTCTGACTTGCTCATTTTGGACGAGCCCACCAATCACTTGGATTTGGATGCCTTGGTTTGGCTAGAAGCATGGCTTAAACGCTATATGGGCACCATGGTTGTAATTAGCCACGATCGAGAATTTCTGGATGCCGTCACCGATGTCACGCTGCACATTGAACATGCCAAGCTCAACCGATACGGCGGCAATTACAGCGCGTTTGAAACCCTGAGATCTCAGCAACTTGAATTGCAACAAGCTTCGTTCTCAAAGCAGCAAGACAAAATTGCACACTTGCAAAAATTCATTGACCGATTCAAAGCCAAAGCCAGCAAAGCCAAACAGGCTCAAAGCCGGGTGAAGGCACTTGAACGCATGGAAAAAATTGCACCCGTTCTGGCGGATGCCGATTTCACCTTTGAATTCAAAGAGCCTCAAAATTTACCCAACCCCATGTTGGCCATCACCGATGCCAATCTAGGTTATTCGGTAGATGGCATTCACAAAATCATTGTCAGACAAGTGAATAAATCCGTGTTGGCAGGCGAGCGGATTGGCATCTTGGGCGCCAACGGTCAAGGCAAATCTACTTTGGTCAAAACCATTGCACGCAGCATCAAGGCTTTGTCTGGTGAACTGACTGAAGGCAAGGGGCTGAACATTGGCTATTTTGCTCAGCAAGAGTTGGACGTCTTGCACCCCTCCGACAATCCGCTAGAACACATGATTCGCTTGGTCAAAGAACTGGGCTCTACACCGGGACAGTCATCACGCGAACAAGACCTTCGCAATTTTTTGGGAACTTTCAATTTCACCGGCGACATGGTGAAGCAAAACGTAGGCTCAATGAGTGGTGGTGAAAAAGCCAGACTGGTATTGGCCATGATTGTGTGGCAGCGGCCTAACCTTCTGTTGCTGGATGAACCTACCAACCATTTGGACTTGGCCACACGTGAGGCCTTGTCCATGGCCTTGAACGAATTTGAAGGCACCGTGATGTTGGTCAGCCACGATCGCGCTTTGTTGCGTGCGGTCTGTGATGAATTTTGGTTGGTTGGCCGCGGCGAAATTAAACCTTTTGATGGTGACCTAGACGATTACCAGCGCTATTTGTTAGAAGAATCCAAACGCTTGCGTGAGGAGGCCAAAAACAACGAGGCAGATGCCCCAGTTGCCTCACCCACT
>CAXNGF010000156.1:0-5228 GCA_964201905.1 Limnohabitans sp.
TGAAAGCTACAAGGGCGTGATGCCCTTCCTCATCAGCGACACCATCCGAACCACTCTCCTCTTGGTCTTCCCCGGGATTTCCCTGTGGTTGATTCAATACGTTGCGTGATGAGAAGCCTCTTTTAGAGGCTTTGATCCGTTAACATTCAGACATCATTATTTGGAGACATCCATGATCAAACGTCGCTCCCTCTTAAAGTCAGGTGCTGCAGCTGCCATTTCAGCGCCAGCCATCACAGCTTTTGCCCAGCAAACTGTGACTCTGAAGTTTCACACCTTCATGGCCCCGCAGTCCAACGTTTGGCTCAACATGCACAAAGCATGGATGAACAAGGTCGAGCAAGAGTCTGGTGGCCGCATCAAGTTTGAAGCTTATCCCGCCATGCAATTGGGCGGCACGCCTGTGCAGTTGTATGACCAAGTACGCGACGGCGTGGTCGACGTGGTTTGGACTTTGCCAGGCAACACAGCTGGCCGCTTTCCCCGGGTGGAAGTGTTTGAGTTGCCCTTCATGATGACCAATGCAGAAGCAACATCCAAAGCCTATTGGGAATATGTGCAAACCATGGCTCCCGATGAATTCAAGGAAACTCAATTAATCGCCTTGCACGTTCACGGCCCTGGCGCCATTCACACGGTAGACAAACCCGTGAAAAGTGTGGCCGATTTGAAGGGCTTGAAAATGCGCGCCCCAACCCGCCAAGTGACCAAATTGATGGGCGCTCTGGGTGCCATTCCTGTTGGCATGCCATTGCCTGGCATTCCCGATGCGCTGTCTAAAGGCACCATCAATGGCGCCGTCATTCCTTGGGAGGTTGTGCCTGCCGTGAAGGTCAATGAACTCACCAAGTTCCATGCCGAATTTGATCCCGCTGGTGGTTGCTTGTACACCACCACCTTTGTAATGGCCATGAACAAGGCCAAATACAATTCATTACCGGCAGATTTGAAAAAAATCATCGACAACAACAGTGGCCTTGAAACTTCAGGCTGGTTGGGCAAAGTTCAACAAGAAGGCGACGTGCCCGGCCGCAAAACAGCCAGTGATCGAAACAATGCCATTTTCACAGTTGGCCCCGTAGAAGCCCAAGAGTTCCGCCGCAAATCTCGTGCTCTCGAAGTGGAATGGATTGAGGACATGAACAAGCGCGGCTACGATGGACGCAAGTTGATCGACACAGCCCGTGCATTGACCGAAAAACACGCCAAAGCGCCAGCCGCCAAAGCACCTGCGAAAAAGGCTTGAGCTATCAAAGACAACTGATCAAACACTGCCGAGCTTGTGGCTCGGCGGTTTTGTATCGGCTTCCCGACGATGGCGACACCAAGCAACGTGCCATCTGCACTGAATGTCATTTGGTGCATTACGAAAATCCCCTTAATGTCGTTGGCACGGTGCCTTACTCAGGTGAAAGGGTGTTGCTGTGTAAGCGCAATATTGAACCCCGAAAAGGCAAATGGACGTTGCCTGCTGGCTTTATGGAGCTGGGTGAAACCACTTCACAAGGGGCTGCGCGTGAAACTTCAGAAGAAGCTGGCGCGCTGTTCAATATGGGGCCTCTTTTTACGGTCATGAGCGTGCCACGTGTTGGTCAGGTTCATCTCTATTTCTTAGCCGCGTTAGAGCATGAGGAATTTGATCCAGGCTTTGAAACCCAAGAGGCCAAAATGTTTTCTGAGGAAGAAATCCCTTGGGACGACTTGGCCTTTAGAACCGTTCAAGAGACTTTGAGGCATTATTTTGCTGACAAAAAATCTGGCAGCTTTGGGGTGCACACCCTGAATATTGATTGAAGTTAGCCAGTTGGCCGGCTCATTCGTTGTATCCTTGAGCTGTCTTCAAAAAAGGAAACTACATGTACAAAATCATCCTTGCTGGCGTGTTGAGCATTTCTGCTTTAGCCTCTGTGGCTCAAACTGCAGCACCTTCAGGCCCTGTCGTCCCCGCAGCTCCCGCTGCAGCGCCCTCTGCGCCAGCAGCGGCTCCCGCTGCAGCCCCTGTAGCCAAACCTGCAGCCGAAGCACCCAAGGCAAGCAAAAAGACCGCTAAAAAGAAAAAAACTAAAGCCAAAAAGAAAGCCGCCTGATTTTTTCAGGCAGCCACATAAAAGCCCTGCATCGCGGGGTTTTTTTTTCTTCAATGAGGCTCTAACTTGGGCGAAAATACAAGCGTGGCCATTCCTCAGTCTTTTATTCAAGAACTTATATCCCGCGTTGATGTGGTGGAGGTTGTTGGCCGCTTCGTTCAGTTGAAAAAAGGCGGTGCTAACTTTATGGGGCTTTGTCCATTTCATGGCGAAAAATCCCCCAGCTTCACAGTCAGCCCCTCCAAACAATTTTTTCACTGCTTCGGATGTGGAAAAAACGGCAATGCCATTGGTTTCCTCATGGACCATGCAGGCATGAGTTTCATTGAAGCTGTCAAAGATTTGGCACAGCAAACCGGCAGGGCTGTGCCAGAGGAAGATATTTCGCCGCAGGACAGGGCCCTCGCTGCCGCTCAAAAACAAAAACAAACTAGCCTGAGCGATATGCTTGAAAAAGCGGCCAGCTCTTATCAGCAACATTTGAAAAATGCACCCAAGGCTGTGGCGGACTTAAAAGGGCGCGGCTTATCTGGGCAAATCGCAAAGCGGTTTGGTTTGGGCTATGCACCCGAGGGGTGGCGAAGCTTGGCAAGTGTGTTTCCAGAATATGACGACCCACTCTTGGTCGAGAGCGGTTTGGTCATCTTGAATGAGGAAGATGACAAGCGATACGATCGGTTCAGAGATCGCGTTATGTTTCCAATTCGGAGCATCAAGGGTGAGTGCATCGGCTTTGGCGGACGAGTCATGGGCGACGGCACGCCCAAATATTTAAATTCGCCTGAAACCCCCGTGTTTCACAAAGGCCGTGAACTTTATGGATTGTTTGAGGCGCGCGACAGCATCCACGATGCAGGCTATGTTTTGGTCACTGAGGGTTACATGGATGTCGTGGCCTTGGCTCAATGGGGCTTTCCCAATGCGGTAGCAACTTTAGGCACAGCCTGCACCCCAGACCATGTTCAAAAGCTTTTCAGATTTACAGATTCTGTGGTGTTCAGTTTTGACGGTGATGCAGCCGGTCGCAGGGCAGCTCGCAAAGCCCTTGATGGCGCTCTAATTTACGCAACCGATGTGAGAAACATCAAATTCTTGTTCTTGCCGGCAGAGCACGATCCAGACAGCTTTATTCGCGAAAAAGGCTCAGATGCTTTTTCTGCCTGCGTCGCCATTGCCACGCCACTGTCTAAATTTTTAATTGAGGTGGCCTCGGAAGCTTGTGATTTGCAATCGGCTGAGGGCCGGGCACATCTCTCAAGCAATGCCAGTCCACTTTGGCGCGCCCTCCCCGACGGTGCCCTCAAACGTCAATTACTTTCAGAGTTAGCCCAATTGATTCAGCTTGAAGCTTCGGAGTTGGCCGGCCTTTGGCTTCAACAAGCAGAAGCTGCAGCCGCTAGAAGCAGTCCGCGCAGCGCCCTTGCTCCTAATGGCAGCCTGCAAGTCGGTCCTGACAATGGTCGTACTGGTATGCCATTCAATTCGGGGGACGTGCCTTTTGACCCCGAAGCCATGACTTCTCCATTTGAGCCTGCAAGAAGCGCCAGCTTTCAGAAAAAAACGCGGGCGAGACCCGATGGCAAAACCTGGCAACAAGATCCACAAGGCAAATGGCGTTTGGTGGGCGGCACAGATGCCATGCAAATGGCTTCACTTGGACCGAGGGTTCAACCCGCAAGTCGATCCGATCATGCTGTAAGGCTTGTTCTGACTAACATGGCCTTGTGGGATGGCTTGTCTGCCGAAGACCATGCTTTGTTGTGCAATTTACCCGATCAACACGGCAACCTGATGCGTTGGGTTGAAAGTCAATTTCATGACCATGGCCCCTTGGCATGGGGCACTTTGCAATCGGAATTAAGTCAACTTTCTTTTGGAAATTTGGCCGAAAAATTGATGGGATCGCACAAACCCAATGTACCCGAAGCCAACCTAGAAGGTGAGCCCGGCGAAGCGCGCAAAGAACTCAGGATGCTTCTCAACTTGATGCTCATAGACCGCCTGAAGGGGCTGGAAACCGAAGCACTCAAGGAAGCCGAAACCCTCCAAAGTCCCGAAGCTTTTCAAAAATGGCGCGAATTGCACCAACGCAGGCGAACCCTCATTAATACTGAAATTATTTAGGTGTTTAAGCCCTGTTTGGGTATAATCCACTTTTCAGGCAAGAGCGACAGCAGCACCTCCGGACCCGGCCACCGCCTCAGCGCACCTCCCTACAAGGGACGGCCAAATAACCGCAAGGACTGCATTCCAAATGTTCGCCCACACATCTTGCCCCTAAGTCCTTGCAAATAAAGCCACCTGTCTTCAGGTGTTTGTTTGCATTTCATCTCGCGCCAGAAGTTTGTGGCGCAGCGTTTGTTTCCAAGTCAGTTTGAAGTATTGAGGTCCATCATGCCCGTTCAAAAGCCGAAGAAGCCCGTTAAAGCACAAGCCAAGTCTGTCGCAAGCAAAGCTGTCAAATCCGTTGCCAAACCAGCCGCCAAATCGGCTGGCAAACCAGTGGCAAAACCTGCCCTGAAAGCAACGGTCAAAACAAGTCCGGTCAAAGCCAAAGTACCTGTGAAAGCACCTGTTAAACCGCCTGCCAAGCCAACTGCCAAAGCAGTGGCCAAGCCAGTCGCTAAACCAGCTGCAAAGCCCGTTGCCAAAGCTGCCACACCGGCTAAGAAAGTTAGCTCAGTGCCCGCATCTAAAAAAATTACCGCCTCTAAAACACCAACCAAAGCGCCTGCCAAAGCTGCCAAGCCAGAAGCCAACAAAGCCAACTCAAAAGTTGTAGTTAAAGTTGCAGCTAAAGTTGTCGTGAAACCTGAAGCTAAACCTGCAGTTAAACCAGTTGTTAAAACTGCAGCCAAGCCAGCCGTCAATCTACCCCTTAAGCCAACTGCCAAGACTGCGGCCAAAACTGTCGCCAGCAAAGCTGTCACACCTGCCGTCAAAGTTGCCTCTAAAGCAAAAGTTGAAACCAAATCGGCTGTCAAGGCTCCTGCGGTCAAGCCAAGCAAAACAACAATACCCGAGCCAGCACTTCAGGCAGCCGGCGCCAAGCGCGGCCGCAAGCCTAAAGCTGATACAGCACCCATTCATGAAGACATGAGTGACATCGAGGACGACTTGGTCGGCGAACCTGTTCCGGAG
>CAXNGF010000157.1:0-5225 GCA_964201905.1 Limnohabitans sp.
CTTGTCTTCAAAGGTATTGATGAGCGTGCCCTGCGGTCCTGCCAATCGGTAATGCAAGGTTAAAAAAGATCCAGCTTGGACTGTGGTCATAAAACTTAAATTGGTAATGGGCAAGCAATGCGCATAAAGCGCAATTCAATGCAGGCTAATGAAAATCAAAACCGTGCCATGGATGGGGCATTGGGTTCAGACTCCAAGAGTCGAATGCGCCATTGTAAAAAGCTTCTGCGGCTTAAACCCCAAAAAGCCTCAATCTGAGGCATTTATCTGAACAGAAAGTCCATGAACTTCCAAGAATTACCCCCAGACACCCGTCCCCGAGAAAAAATACTCGCCCGCGGGCCCAGCGCTTTAAGCGATACCGAGCTTTTGGCCCTGCTGCTCAGAACGGGGGTAGCTGGCCGCAATGTGCTGCAATTGGCGCAAGACATGCTCGTGGCCAGTGGGGGTCTGGCCAATTTACTCCTCACTCCACCGTCACAGCAAAATGCCATCAAAGGCCTAGGGCCCGCCAAACAATCCGAGCTATTGGCCGTCATGGAGCTGGCCAAGCGTGCCATGGCTCAGCAACTCAGCACCCGGGAGGTGATGCAAAGCGCCAGCAGCGTTCAGCTTTATTTACAACTCCATTTGGCGCACAAAGCACACGAGGTGTTTGCCATGCTGTTCCTTGACTCCCAACACAAGCTGTTGTGCATGGAAACTTTGTTTCGGGGCACTCTTAGCCAAACCAGTGTGTACCCTCGTGAGGTGGTGCTTCGGGCGCTTCATCATCACAGCGCTGCCGTGGTGTTAGCGCATAACCATCCCAGTGGCTCGGTGCATCCCAGCCCAGCCGATTTGCATCTCACGCACAGTTTAAAGTCTGCCTTGGCCATGGTGGACGTAAGGGTGCTAGACCATGTCATCGTGGGCCCAGGCCAGGCTTTTTCGATGGCTGAGCAAGGCGTTTTATAGGGCAGCGGTTAAAACTCACAAAGCTTGTGGCAACATGGGACGGTGAAATTCCAATCCCTTCAAGATCTCAAGCAGGTTCAAAAGCAAATTGCGGCAGCTCAAGCCAAAGCAGCTGCTGAGGAAACAGCACGCGCAGCTGCCATTCGCAAAGCCGAGGCCGATCAAAATCTGTTTGTGCGCGCTATTGGCAAGGTGGCGCCACTGCCAATTCACAACAAAGCGCACCTTCCTAGCAAGCCGCGGGAACCCATCGCCACTCAATTGAAAAAAGACGAAGCCAAAGTCATTCAAGATTCCTTGAGTGACGACTTTGATGTCAGTACTTTGCTAGATACCGACGATGCGCTGAGCTTTCGTCGCCCCAGTGTGGGTACCGAAGTCACGCGTAAGTTGCGCAAAGGAGATTGGGCCATTCAACGTGAGATTGATTTGCACGGTATGCGCAGCGATGAAGCTCGCTTGGCTTTAAGCAACTTCATTCGCGATGCACACAAGCACGGCATTCGATGTGTGCGGGTGGTGCACGGCAAGGGCTTGGGCTCGCCAGGAAAAACACCGGTGCTCAAATCTAAAGTGCACAGTTGGCTGGTTCAAAAAAATCAAGTGATGGCTTTTGTTCAAGCCAAACCGGCCGAGGGCGGTGCCGGTGCATTGGTTGTATTGCTCACGCCTTCTTGAATTATTCTGACGCCTGACGCAAGGTTTGCGACACAGGCTGCCGAAGCACTTCAGCCAAGCCCCACCATCCTGCAATCCATGCCAAGCCTGCGCCTGTCAGTGCGCCTGCAGCTGGCACCCAAAGCGATGCTGTCCATTCAAATTCAAAGACAAATCTAGCCAAGCCCCAGCCCACCAACTCGGCCACCAAGCTGGCCAAAAATCCGGCCAAAAGTCCGACGCCTAAAAGCTCTGCGGTTTGCACTTGACTCAATAAACGACCCGTTGCACCCAAAGCTCGCATGATGGCAAATTCGCGCTTGCGCTCTTCACGCGTGGAAGTGACAGCGGCGGTGAGCACCAACAAGCCAGCCATCAAGGTGAAAGCAAACAAAAACTCAACCGCACGAATGACTTGGTCCAATACTTTTTGAACTTGCGTAAGGGTGGCTCTCAGATCGACGCTGGTGACATTGGGAAATTGCTGAAGCAAGTTGCGCTCGAAGTCTGGTACATCAGGTGATTTAAATGCAGCCATGTAACTCAAGGGCACATCGGGCAAGTTGTCGACGGGATAGATCACAAAGAAGTTGGCGCGCATCGAGCCCCAATCGACTTTGCGCAATGATGTAACACGCCCTTCAGAAATGACACCACCCACATCAAATCGCAGACGGTCGCCCATCTTCAAGCCGAGGGTTTGGGCAATGCCGGTTTCAACACTCACCGCATCGGACTCACCCTCTTTCCATTGACCTTGAACCACAGCATTGTGCTCAGGTTGGGCCGCGCGCGCTGACAAGTTAAATTCTCGATCGACCAAACGTTTGGCGCGTTCGTCGGTGTAATCCTGAGGACTGACAGCTTTGCCATTGACCGCCACCAAGCGGCCACGAATCATGGGATACCAGTCGTAGTCTTTCACCCCCTCTTTTTTGAGGGAAGCTTGAAACGCTTGTGTTTGATCGGGCTGGACGTTGATGACAAAACGATCTGGCGCGTTCACGGGTGTGGCTTTGCGCCAACTGCTGATGAGATCGGTACGGAGCAAAACCAACAAGACCAAGGCCAACAAACCAACCGACAAGGCGCTGACTTGAACCACCGCATAAACGGGGCGCGCCATGACTTGGCGCGTGGCCAACAAGAGCCATCGTGGTGTGGCGTCGGATGGCACCCATTTGCGCAAGAGTTTCAAAACCAACCAGGTTGCGCCAGCAAATAAAAGCGTCGCTATGGCAAAGCCACCGACTGTCATCAAGCCCAACTTCACATCACGACTGGCCCACATCAAGGCGCATGCAAATCCGAACAAGCCTGTTAGCAAAACACCGACAGATGCAGGTTGCAAACCACCCAAATCGCGGCGTATGACGCGCATTGCCGGTACTTTGGCCAACTGCAAAACTGGCGGTAGACCAAAGGCCAACAACAAGGTCAGGCCCATGCCCAAGCCCAACAGCGCAGGCGCGGCTGAACTGGGCGGTAGTTGTACATCAACCAAGCCTGCCAAAAGCCATACGAAGGCATGATGAATGCCATAACCCATCATGACACCCAGCAAACTGGCTATCACACCAGCGGTAATGAATTCAAAGGCATATGCCACAGACAAGGTTTGTTGGCTCTGCCCTAAAACGCGCAACAAGGCACAAGCATCGAGGTGCTTGCTTGCAAAGGTTCTGGCTGCTAGTGCAACAGACACAGCGCACAAAAGCCCTGCGAGCAGCGCCACCAAATTCAAAAACTTTTCAGCACGGTCGAGAGTTTGGCGCATTTCAGGACGCCCACTTTCCATCGACTCAACTTGAATACCACGAACTTCTGGCTTGTCGATTTCTTCTCGAGCCCACTTTAAAAACTGCTGGACATTTGCCTGCGACTCATCGCCTGACACCGCCATGCGATAAGAAATTCGACTTGCTGGTTGGATCAAGCCTGTGGCTTGCACATCGGATTGGTGAATCATGACTCTGGGTGCAAAGTTCATGAAACCAGCACCGCGGTCTGGCTCGCGGTCAATGAGGGCTGAAATTTGAAAAGACTTGTCGCCCAACCAAATTACATCGCCCATCTGAAGGTTCAACACTTCCAGCAAGGCAGGGTCGACCCAAGCTTGTCCAGGTTGAGGCACATCGCGGGTGAGACGTGTAGCGGGTTGGTTATTGACAGCGCCAGTATTCTGCGAATTTTGTAAACTCATCTGCCCACGCAAGGGGTAGCCTTGCGACACCGCTTTCAACGCCACCAATTTGGTTTCGCCGCCTTTGGCATCGTCTGCGCGAGCCATGCTGGGAAAGCTCAATGTGGCATTGGTTTTAAGACCGAGCACTTGAGCTTTTTGTTGGAAATTTTCTGCAGTGGGTTTATCGCTGACCACCACCGCATCTCCTCCCAAAAGTTGTCTGGCATCTCGCCATAAACCAGCTTGAAGTCGATCGGAGAAAAATCCAACAGCAGTGAGTGCAGCAACCGCTAACACAACCGAAACAATGAGCAAATTCAATTCGCCAGAACGCAAATCACGCCAAAGATTGCGCCATCCCAATTGAAAGGAGCGCAGCCATGAGTGCTTGCCCAAGTCAACTGAAGAAAAGCTCATGGCCGCTTTAGCAACTTCAGGCGGCATCTTGAAGCATGGTTTTGCTTGATGAGGCTTCAGCCAGCTCAGTTTGCCACTTCAATCTGTGAGGCGCACTGAAACACAAGAAGCGCTTGTTGGTGGCGCGGCCAATGGCGCAAAGCTGAACGCGTTCGGCCACTTCCAAGCCCATTTGGGTGATGCCGCTACGAGATACGGCAATGGGCACGCCCATCTGCGCCGACTTGATGACCATCTCGCTGGTGAGCCTGCCCGTGGTGTAAAAAACTTTGTCATGACCGCTGACATCGTTCATAACCATCCAGCCGGCAATGGTGTCGACAGCATTGTGGCGTCCCACATCTTCGACAAACATCAGCATGTCTGACCCCCTGAACAAAGCGCAGCCATGTACTGAGCCAGAAGATTTGTAGGTGGTTTCTTGAATGCGAATGGCATTGACCAAGGCATACAAAGTAGCCTGAGAAATGTGTGCGTCAGCTGGCAATTGAATGGCATCTATGTCGCTGACCAAATCGCCAAAAACACTGCCCTGCCCGCACCCGGTTGTCACAACACGGGCAGCGGTTTTCGGTCCTGATTGGCTCAAGCCATCGTGTGTTTTGATGGCCGCCACGCCAGGCTGGCCCATCTCGCCTTCGCCTAAAGACCAGTCTACAGTTATCGATTCAATTTCATTCACCGATTGAATCAAGCGCTGGTTCAACAAAAACCCCAACACCAACCATTCTGGACTGGCACCCAAGGTCATGAGCGTGACCAACTCTTTTTTGTCCAAATACACGGTGAGCGCACGCTCTGCAGGAATGTGAATTTCAGAACTTTGACCAAACTCGTTGACCACACTGATTTGACGCGTCAATTCTGCGCGGGCTTGAGTCAGTCTGGGTTTAAGGAGAGGAGCTTGCAACATGGGTCAATCAAAGATTTAGGCCTGAGCCTAACGCAAAAAGTCCCACGCTTTTGCAGCGAGGGACTTTCAACCTGATGAATTCAGGGAAAAATCAGG
>CAXNGF010000158.1:0-5195 GCA_964201905.1 Limnohabitans sp.
TTGGGGATGGCGTCCCGAATTTCTGGAATTACCCCTGCAACCATTTCCTTGCTGCTGATTTATCTCAAGAGGGGTGGCTTTCAGGAGTTCATGCCGGCCAAGCCAGCGGAGACGGTGCTGGCTGCGGAAGGTGCGGCGAGCCTGACGCCATGACGGCAGATGGCCTGATTGAGGCTGGCATTCTTCAGGAGCTTTCTCTTGGAATTGAAGCCTTGGGCTTGAACGTCGCGGAGGCGCAGCAACGACAGTTGATGGGCTACATGGCGCTGATTCAAAAATGGAACAAAGTTTATAACCTGACGGCGCTTCGCCGGCCGCAGGAGATCTTGACGCACCACTTGTTAGACAGCTTGTCGGCTATTTCGCCCTTGCTCAGGCACATTGTCAAAACAAAAAGCGTTCCTCATGCGGAAATTGAGTTGCTGGATGTGGGCTCTGGTGGGGGCTTGCCCGGTGTGGTCATTGCCATTTGCTGCCCCAACGTCAGCGTTACATGTGTAGACACTGTCTCCAAGAAGGCTGCGTTTGTGCAGCAGGTAGCAGCCAGTTTAAAGTTGTCAAACTTGCGCGGTGTTCACGCTCGGGTAGAAAACCTGACGGGGCCTTTTGACATCATTTGTGCTCGAGCGTTTGCTTCTTTGCCTGATTTTGTCAATTGGTCTATCGGTGCTTTGTCTGATGAGGGTGTTTGGATGGCCATGAAGGCTAAGTTACCCGAAGCGGAGATGGCCGCGCTACCTTCTTTTGCGGAGGTGTTTCACGTGGAACAACTTCAAGTTCCTGGCTTGGCGGCCGAACGGTGCATGGTCTGGATGAAAAAATCAGCAACTTTGTCTATTGCAGCAAGCGCGACCTGAGCTTCGCCCCTTACACTTGGGCTCATTGAGAAAGCCTTTGATGTTTGGAATTTCTGATTACGGTGCTTTTGTCGCCGCCTTTGTGTTGCTTTTGTTCTTGCCCGGCCCAGGCAATCTGGCCTTAATTACCTCTACCACTCAAGGCGGCATGAGGGGCGGCACGGCCTCCGTCATGGGCTTGATTTTGGGCGATCAAATTTTGCTATGGATGACGGTGGCCGGAGTGGCTGCATTGTTGCAAACCCATCCCCATTTGTTCTTGGCCTTGAAATGGGTGGGCGCCTCATACCTTGCTTGGCTTGGTTTTAAAATGGTCTTTGCCAAATCTGGTGAAGGGCCATCGATCAAGATCACACCAGGGCGGTACTTCAAAGAAACCATGTTCATTACATTGCTCAATCCAAAAACGATCATGTTTTACTTTGCTTTTTTCCCTCAATTCATTGACCCTGAGCAGCACCAAGGAATGATTACTTTTGTATTCATGGCGGTCACCATTGCTGTTTTGGGCTTCATGTATTGTTTTGGCGTTGTGGTCATCACGCAGACCATGGCAGCTCGCATTAGAGCCAACCCCAAAGTGTCTGGACTCTTGCAAAAAATTGCCGGATTGTTCCTAATCGGTTTTGGTCTCAAATTGGCCTTAGGCAAATAATCGCATTCGCTGAAAATTAAAAGAGTAACAAATGGCAAAGATTTTCTGTGTTGCAAATCAAAAGGGCGGCGTTGGCAAGACCACCTCGGCCGTTAACTTGGCCGCTGGCTTAGCCAAAGTGGGGCAGCGCGTTTTGTTGGTTGACCTCGATCCGCAGGGCAATGCAACCATGGGTTCGGGTGTCGACAAAAGGCAGCTAGAGCTCAGTGTGTATGACGTTTTGCTAGAGTCTGCCAGCATTCAAGAGGCCGCCATTTTTTCGGAAAAATGTGGCTACCATGTCTTGGGAGCCAACCGCGAACTGGCTGGGGCAGAGGTTGAACTCGTTGACCTTGAACGGCGCGATCAACGGTTGAAGTTGGCATTGGAGGTGGCAGAAAAGGATTTTGACTTTGTCTTAATTGATTGCCCACCCTCTTTGTCAATGTTGACCTTGAATGGCTTGTGCGCGGCGCATGGTGTCATTGTTCCGATGCAATGCGAATATTTTGCGCTTGAAGGTCTGACAGATTTGGTGAACACCATCAAGCAAGTGCATGCCAATTTGAACCCCGACCTGAAAATCATTGGCTTGCTGCGCGTCATGTTCGATCCTCGAATTACGTTGCAACAGCAAGTGAGTGAGCAACTTAAATCGCACTTTGGCGACAAAGTTTTTAACACAGTGATTCCTCGAAATGTGCGCTTGGCAGAGGCCCCCAGTTATGGTTTGCCGGGTGTTGTGTTTGACCCCTCAGCCAAAGGCAGCCAAGCATTTGTGGAGTTTGCCAGGGAGTTGGTACAGCGTATTCCAACGCTATGAGGCCACAGCAGAGTCTTGATGAAAAACTCTAACATCCTTATATTGCCTGGCTGGAAGGGAAGTGGGCCCTCACACTGGCAAAGTCGATGGATCATTCAACATGGCTATCAGCTGGTAGACCAACATGACTGGATGAGGCCGCTTCGTGGCGATTGGTTAGCGCGATTAGACGATGTGGTGTCTGACCTGACCGAGCCCGTATTCTTGGTTGCACACAGTTTGGGTTGTATTCAAGTGGCCGCCTGGTCTCAAATTTCTGCACAATGCCACAAAGTCAAAGCGGCCCTTTTGGTGGCCCCTGGTGACGTTGAGGCATCACAGCATCAAGATGTGTTTTCAAGTTGGCGGCCCATTGCACTGAAAGCCCTGCCTTTCAAATCAATGTTGATTGGCAGTCAAAACGATCCCAATTGCACCCCTTCGCGCGCAGAACATTTTGCCAAGGCATGGGGGTCTGCTTACTTCAATCTAGGCGAATGCGGACACTTGAACGCGGAATCAAATTTGGGCGATTGGCCAGAAGGCCAAGCATTGTTGAATGAATTGATGAAAGCAAAAGAACATGGTCACTAAAAAACCAAAGGGCTTGGGGCGAGGGCTGGAAGCATTGTTGGGCCCCAAGGTTCAGGATGAGCCAAGCTCGCCTCAAGCCGTAGAGGCAGCAGCCAACCGAACCCCCAACAGCTTGGCATTGAGCGAGTTGGTGCCAGGCATGTACCAACCGCGAACCCGAATGGACGAGGGCGCACTCTACGAGTTGGCGGAGTCCATCAAGGCGCAAGGCATCATGCAGCCCATCTTGGTTCGCAAGTTAAGTGATGGCCCCAATGCAGGTAAATATGAAATCATTGCAGGTGAACGTCGTTTTCGCGCATCGCGACTGGCCGGTTTGAACGAGGTGCCGGTTTTGGTTCGCGATGTGCCCAATGAGGCTGCCGCGGCCATGGCCTTGATTGAGAACATTCAACGCGAAGACCTCAACCCACTCGAAGAGGCGCTGGGCTTGCAGCGGCTCATCAAAGAGTTTGGCCTGACCCATGAAACGGCGGCGCAAGCTGTGGGGCGTTCTCGGAGTGCTGCCAGCAACTTGCTTCGTTTGTTGAATTTGGCTGAGCCCGTGCAAACCATGTTAATGGCAGGTGACATTGACATGGGGCATGCCCGGGCATTGTTGGGTTTGGACAAGGCCGCGCAAATAACAGCGGGCAATCAAATCAGCGCCAAAAAAATGTCTGTGCGAGAGGCTGAAAGTCTGGTGAAGAAGCTCAGTGCAGAATTTTCTTTGGTGCAACAAAAACCGAAAAAAGAAAAATCACGTGACATTAAACGTGTTGAAGAAGAGCTCTCAGACTTGCTAACGGCACAGGTGGAAGTTCGAATCAAGAAGCGCGTCAAGCGGCACGGCAAATTTGAAGAAATGGGCGAGTTGTCGATTCAGTTTGGATCACTTGATGAGCTCAATGGGCTGATTGACAAACTTCGCGCCTAAGCCAAAACAAAAAATGTTTCAAACTTGCACGAAGCACGCAGACTGTTTGATGCAATGAAAAAGGGCCAATGGCCCTTTTTTCAATGAAAGATTTTTCCGGGGTTCATGATGTTGTGAGGGTCTAAGGCTTGCTTCAAAGTGCGCATCATGTTGACGGCGCCGACGCCCGCTTCAGTCACCAAGAACTCTATTTTGTGCAGTCCAATGCCATGCTCACCAGTGCATGTGCCGCCTAGGCGCAAGGCACGGCTGACAAGTTTGTAATTCAGGTCTTCTGCAATCTCACGCTCACTTGGAATTTCAGGGTCTATCAAATAGCCGAAGTGGAAATTACCATCGCCGACGTGACCTACCAAAAAGTAGGGCAAACCACTTGCTTCTGTTTCAGCCACTGAGTCTAGTAGGCAATCTGCCAATTTGCTGATGGGGACGCAGGTGTCTGTGCTGATGGCTCGGCAGCCTGGCCGGCTTTGAAGCGCGGCAAAATATGCGTTGTGACGCGCCGTCCAAAGGCGCGTGCGCTCCTCTGGGGTGGTGGCCCATTCGAAAGCGTTGCCGCCATGGTCACTGGCAATTTCTTGAACTGTTTCGGCTTGCTCTTTCACACCAGCAGGCGAGCCATGAAACTCCATCAACAGCATGGGCTCTTCACGCAAGCTCAATTTGGCATAAGCGTTGACCATGCGCACTGAGTTGTGATCGATTAATTCAACACGCGCAATGGGCACGCCCAACTGGATCACTTGGATCACGGTTTGCACGGCCGCCTCAATGCTTGGAAAAGAACAGATGGCCGCTGAAATGGCTTCAGGCAAGGGGTAAAGCTTGACTGTGACTTCGGTCATCACGCCCAAGGTGCCTTCGCTGCCGACAAACAAACGCGTGAGGTCGTAACCCGCACTCGATTTTTTGGCTCGCGTGCCCGTCCGAATGACCTCGCCAGAAGCAGTCACAACTTCAAGGGCCAATACGTTCTCGCGCATGGTGCCATAGCGAACGGCATTGGTGCCGCTAGCGCGTGTTGCGCTCATGCCGCCAATGGTGGCATCCGCACCTGGATCGATTGGGAAAAACAAGCCCGTTGACTTGATTTCCTCGTTCAGTTGTTTGCGCGTTACGCCAGGCTGCACCGTCACCGTCAGGTCTTCAGCGTTGATCGACAAAACTTTGTTCATGCGTGTCAGGTCAATGCTGATGCCGCCTTGAACGGCCAGCAAATGGCCCTCTAAAGAAGAGCCAACGCCAAATGGAATGACCGGCACTTTAAAGTCACTGGCCAATTTGATGGCATCGGCCACATCTGGTGTGCACTCGGCGAAGATCACGGCGGAGGGTGGGGGAACTGGCGCAAATGCAGATTCGTCGCGGCCGTGCTGCTCTCGAATGACCATG
>CAXNGF010000159.1:0-5178 GCA_964201905.1 Limnohabitans sp.
CGATTGAATGGCATCATCAATGATGCAGTCAAACAACCCGATTTTCGCGACAAATTGAATGCCGCTGGCTTTGAGGCTCAGACGGGTAGCCCACAGTATTTCAATGACTATTTGAAGCTTGAACTTACGAAGTGGGGAAAGATTGTGAAAGAAACTGGAGTGACGCCGCAATGAGCGACAAAAGCCCAAGAAAATACATTCGCAGGATTGTGACGGGCCATGATGATCTTGGACGTTCTATTGTGACCGAGGACCAACTTGCGCCTTCTGTTCATACAAATCCTAAACGCGTGGGGTATCACCTCACTCAGTTGTGGATGACAGACCAAACACCTGCTTTCGTGGGCAATGAACCCGACCCCACTTCACGGCCTTTGAAGCTTGAGCCGCCTAAAAACGGATCCGTCGTTCGAATTATTGAATTTGGCCCTGAAGGTGACTGGCTTGACAAAATAGATGCTCAAGATACCAAGCTTGCTTGGAGTGCTTTAGGCACACACACCGCCTCTACTAACCAAACAGGCAATGCCAAGCACCCATTTATGCATCGCACACAATCGGTGGACTACGCATTAATTTTGGAAGGCGAAATTACATTGTTACTTGACAATGAGGAGGTCATTATGAAGACGGGTGACTTTTTGGTAGAGCGTGGAACCAATCATGCTTGGGCCAATCGATCTGGCGCAATGTGCCGAATTTTATTTGTGCTAATTGACGGTCAATTTGATCCTGAAATTTCAAAGCACTTTGACTGATTGCTATCAGTTAAAAGCTAAAAATTCAATGCAAAATTAATTATCTTATGTGGCCTAAAGTGGGCTGCTTCGTGCTGTTCAGACAGCTGCCACTAGTTCTTTGGAAAAAGTGTGTCCCTGACTCACTGAGTTGTTAATTAAAAAATTAATTTAAAACTATTTTCTTGAACTTCAATGGAATCTAGGTTTTTTCCAACCATATCAGGCACATGGTAAACAGAAGTTCCGTCTAACATGGTAAGCAGTGAGGCATTTAAAACTTGAATGACCGTGCTTGAAAGTTCTTTGCCGTCAGCCGTTGCAAGTTTCAGAATATTGACTTTCGATATTTCAATATCCCCCTTTGTCTTGTTCCAAACTGGCTGCGTATCTATGCAAAATTCTCCTGAGCGCTTAGCCACTTTGCTTGTCCAAATTCCGCACAGTTCAATCTTTTGCCGCTCTTTGTTGAATTTGGTTGAAGGTTGATCTAAGACGATTGTTAATTTTTCCTTTGGGAACTTTTTTACGATGGCCAAGTCAATCAACGGTTTTGGAATGCTTAGAGAAATTGCATAACAAGTATTCAATTTCAGGAAAATGACGATTGCAAATATTAATTTTTTCTTGTTCATAAAAGTCATAACCATGTTGATGTTCAATTTGTCCAAATACAGCCCTATGCAGTTTCAGCTTATATGGCCAACTTGTCCACGTACTTAAAAATTTTGGTTATATTAGTCTCTAATTTATTGTGGATCCTCAAAAATGTCGAATTTCTATTCTCTTAAAAAACTGGTTTTACCTTCCGTTTACGCTTGCGTTATGGCTTTCTCTGCGTTCACACCCGCACAAGCCCAAACCATCCTTCGGGTCACCACCATTCCCGAGGAGGCGGCTACTGAGCAGGTTCGCAAGTTCACACCGCTTGCAACTTACTTGGAAAAGCAACTGGACATGAAGGTACAGTTCACGCCCGTGACCGACTATCCTGCAGCCGTAGAGTCGCTGGTGAACAAAAAAGTAGATTTGGTTTGGTTTGGTGGTTTTACCTACGTTCAAGCCAAGCTGCGTTCAGGGGGGAAGGTTGTGCCCTTGGCTCAGCGCGAAGAAGACACCAAATTCCAGTCGGTGTTTATCGCAAAGACCGACTCGGGTATCAAAACGCTGAATGATATGAAGGGCAAACAAGTTTCATTTGGTTCGCAAAGCAGCACTTCCGGACACGCCATGCCCCGCGGTGTTCTTGTGCAAGCAGGTATCAACCCTGAAAAAGATTTCAAACGCATCGCCTACAGTGGTGCTCACGATGCCACAATTGCTTCGGTTGTCAGTGGCAAGGTCGATGCAGCCGCGCTCGACATCACCGTCTGGAAAAAGTTTGTGACGGAGAACAAGGTCGATACGAAGTCCGTAGACGTGTTTTTTACAACGCCACCATTTTTTAACTACAACTGGTCAGTGCATGCAGATATGCCAATTGCTCTTCAAGAAAAGATCAAAGCGGCGTTGCTTGCCCTGAACCCGGCCAACCCCGAACATGCTGAAATTTTGCGACTGAACCGCGCATCGCGTTATATCGAAACCAAGCCTGAGAACTACAAGGAACTTGAGGCAGCAGCTCGAAATTTGGGGCTGCTTTGAAACGACAGCGCAAACTGATTTGAACATCGAGCTTTTAAACCTGGATGCTCGGCATCCTGCAGCTTTACCGGGCGTTGAAGCGGCTTTGCGTGCCCTGAACCTGCGAGTGAGTTCTGGCGAGCAGGTGGCTGTCATTGGCCCGTCTGGCGCGGGCAAAACGACTTTGTTGCAGGTTTTGGCCTGCGCTCAGCAGCCAACACAAGGTCAGCTGCAACTGTCCGGTGTCAATCCTTGGACACTGTCCGCATCGGCCTTAAGACGCATGCGTGGTAAGTTGTTTCTGGCCCCACAGGTGTCTCCGCTGCCGCCGCGCCAACGCGTGGTCACCTCTGTGCTGGCTGGGCGTTTGCCCGCCATGGATTTTTTGGCCAGTTTGCGCTCGCTGTTTTACCCGGCCGACATCCCGGCGGCTTTTGCTGCCCTGGCGCACTTTGACCTAGGTGACAAATTGTTCGACCGCGTCGATCGCTTGTCGGGTGGTGAACGTCAGCGCGTTGGCCTGGCCCGCGTTCTGTTGGCCCCAGCCAGCCTGTGGCTGATCGACGAACCCTTGTCAGCGCTTGATCCGATGCGCGCTCGAATGGCCATGTCCACGCTGGTGGGCCTGGCACGTGAAAGGCAGACCACCCTGGTAGCAACGCTGCACCAAGTAGACATGGCGCTGGCTTATTTCCCACGCGTCATCGGTCTACGCGACGGGCAGGTAGTTTTTGATTTGCCGTCCAAGCATGTAAGCCCCAAGCTTTTGTCGGATTTGTACGATCAGTATGAACACGAGTTGCGTGGCGACGCCTTGCCTTTGACCTTGCCAGAAGTTGCACCCGCTGCGCCTGCGCCTGTGGCACTGCATTGCCGCTGATACGGCCGTATTCTTAAGGCCACTCGCCCTGAAAATGTCCGCCCCTACTTACCATTTGCCGATAGCTGGCCCTTCAGGTTTGCCGCCAGATACACCCGTCATAAAAGCACCCGCGAACGACCCGGCTTTTGCCGCTCGCGTGTTGTGGCTCAGCTTAGCGCTGGTTCTGCTGTGGCCGCTTTGTGTGGCTACCGAATTTCGTTTGTGGGTTCTCTGGGAGCCCGAGAACCGCAAAGTCACAGCCAACTTTATTCGCAGCTTTTGGCCTTTGGTTTACAACGCCGAATTTTTGCAAATGTTGGTGCACGAAACCTGGCGTACCGTGGCCATGGCCACCGCAGGCGTCACTTTGGCGCTGCTGCTGGCGGTACCTTTGAGCTTGTTGGCCACCAGAGTGTTGTCGCTTTCGGCCTTGTCCGGTCGAATGGACCGATGGCCAGCGGTGTTGCGTTGGTGCGTGCGGGCCACTTTGATCGTGTTGCGCAGCATTCCTGAATTGATTTGGGCACTGGTCTTTGTGCGTGTGGTGGGCCTGGGGCCCACGGCGGGTGTACTGGCGATCGCGCTGACCTATGGCGGCATGCTGGGCAAGGTGTACGCTGAGATTTTGGAGAGTGGTGAAAGCCATGCCACTCAGACCCTGATGCGCAATGGTAGCGGTCGCTTGCAAGCCTTTGTTTACGCGTTGCTGCCCAGCCACGCGGCTGAACTCGCCTCTTACACGGTGTATCGGTGGGAATGCGCTATCCGCTCTTCGGTCGTTCTGGGTTTCGTGGGTGCGGGTGGTTTGGGTCAGCAACTTGACAACTCGATGAAGATGTTCAATGGCGGCGAAGTGGCCACTTTGTTGCTGGTATTCATCGCTCTGGTGGCCTTGGCTGATCGCCTCAGTGCTTGGTTGCGAAAGGCCTTGGCATGAAACCTTCACCGACATCAGGCGCTGCTCCTGTGACCCGGGTATTTGCGCAGGCTGAGGCCAACCCGCCTTGGAAACTGCCGCCGCCCCTGTTTGACGCCCGCTGCCTCGCCTGTTGGTTCACAGCCGCCTTGCTGGCTTTGGTGGTTGCCAGCTTTGTATCGCTGGATTTGGACTGGGCTGGCTTTGCTTCGATGGACGCGGCGCGCAGCATGGGCCGCTTTGTGGCTGAATTTTTTCCACCCGATTTGTCGCCCATCTTTGTCAGCAAAGTGGCCTGGGCCGCTTGGGAAACCCTGGCCATGTCGGCACTCGGCACCGCTATTGCTGCATTGCTGGGCTTGGCGCTTGCGGTGCCCGCCAGTCGCTTGTCAAGTCAAAACTCGGCCTGGCTGCGCAGCCCCACGCGCTGGCTGCTTAATGCGTTGCGCGCCATTCCTGAGCTGGTGTGGGCCGCTTTGCTGTTGATCTCGGCTGGCCTTGGGCCCATGGCTGGTACGCTTGCGCTAGCGCTGCACACCAGCGGCGTGCTGGGCCGTTTGTTTGCTGAGGCCATGGAAAATGTACCCAAGGGTCCAGGCGACGCCTTGCGCACTCAAGGCGTGGGGCCACTGCAGGTGTTTGCTTATGCCACCTTACCTCAGGTCTTGCCGCAGTTAATGAGTTACACACTGTACCGTTGGGAAAACAACATTCGAGCAGCCGCCGTATTGGGGGTCGTGGGGGCGGGTGGCTTGGGCCAGTTATTGTCTTTTCACATGGGCCTGTTTCAAATGAACAAGACAGCCACTATTTTGGCGGCCATGCTCCTGATGGTAGGGTGTGTCGATGCACTGAGCTTTAGTCTAAGGCGATGGCTAAACCGCTGAGCCACAGTACTATTCAAAAAAAATGTCGCGATCAGTTAAACCAAAATATTCATTGAGATTTTGATGCAAGTAAAACAAGCTCTATTTTTTGACATTTACAAAGAAAATAAAGATGCAAATATTCAAGAACTAAGCCAAGGCTTGCTTTGCCCC
>CAXNGF010000160.1:0-5154 GCA_964201905.1 Limnohabitans sp.
CCACACCAATGGCCACCACAGCGTCTAGCCACAACCAGCCTGTAACGCTAACCAAAGCAATGCCAATGACCACGCCTACAGAAGTCCACACATCTGTGACCAAATGCTTGGCATCGGCCTCAAGGGCAATAGAGCGATGCGTTTTGGCAGCACCAAACATCACCCAAGCCAACAAGCCATTTAAGGCCGAACTGCCTACTGACAAAGCCAAGCCCAAGCCCACTTGCTCGATGGGTTGCGGGTCAAAAATTCGATGGCTGGCTGCCCAAATAATGGCCAACGCAGCAACGATGATCAAAATACCTTCAAAGCCCGACGAAAAATATTCTGCTTTGTGATGGCCATAAGGATGCGCCTCATCGGCCGGCTGCGCCGCCACAGTGACCATGACCAGGCCAAAAATAGCGCTGGCCAAATTGACCAAAGACTCCATCGCATCAGACAACAAACCCACCGAATCTGTAATCCACCAGGCCCATGTTTTGAGCGTGATGGTGACAATGGCGACCACCACCGAAGCCCACATCAAAGTGCGCGGAGACCATGGCGGTAATTTTGAAATCATGGCTTTAGGTTAACGCATCAGGCACTCAAATGCACTCGCGCAAACTTGCGCTTGCCGACCTGAACCACGTAGGTGCCAGCTTCCAACTTCAAGCCTTTGTCGCTCACCACAGAAGAGTCAACTCGCACACCGCCGCCATCGATCAAACGGCCCGCTTCGGTGGTCGAGGGCGCCAAGCCAGCCATCTTGAGCAAGGCGCCAATGCCCAAAGGCGCGCCACTCAAATTGACTTCTGGAATTTCATCGGGCACGCCGCCCTTGCTGCGATTGATAAAGTCTTGCTCGGCCGCCTCAGCCGCTGCTGCGCCATGGAAGCGCGTGGTGATTTCTTTGGCCAAAGCCACCTTGGCTTCTTTCGGGTTCAAGCCTTCAGCCACCTGCTTCTTTAGAGCCTCAATGTCGGCCATCGACTTGAACGACAGCAGGGTGTACCAGCGCCACATGAGCACATCAGAAATAGACAAGGCCTTGGCAAACATGGTGTTGGGCTCTTCACTGATGCCGATGTAATTGTTTTTAGACTTGGACATATTGTCCACGCCATCCAAACCTTCCAACAAATGCATGGTCAAAATACATTGCGGCTCTTGACCATACTCAGCCTGCAAATGACGACCCATGAGCAAGTTAAATTTTTGATCGGTGCCGCCCAACTCGAGGTCAGACTTTAAAGCCACCGAGTCGTAGCCCTGCATGAGCGGATACAAAAACTCGTGCACGCTAATGGGCGTGCCGGCCTTAAATCGATCGTGAAAATCATTGCGCTCCATCATGCGCGCCACGGTGTACTTGGCCGCCAACTGAATCATGCCCATGGCACCCAAAGGCAAACTCCATTCGCTGTTGTAACGAATTTCTGTTTTGCTTGGGTCTAGCACCAAGCTCGCCTGGCGGTAATAGGTCTCGGCGTTGGCCTTAATTTGCTCTGTCGTTAAAGGCGGGCGGGTGGAATTGCGGCCTGAAGGATCGCCAATGAGGCTGGTGAAGTCGCCAATCAAAAAGATCACCTGATGACCCAAATTCTGCAACTGGCGCATTTTGTTCAGCACCACCGTGTGACCCACATGAATATCTGGCGCGGTGGGGTCAAGGCCCAATTTGATGCGCAAAGGCACACCCGTGGCCTCTGATTTGGCCAGTTTCTTAACCCAGTCTTCCTGAGGAATAAGCTCTTCACAGCCACGCAAAGTGACCGCCAATGCTTCTTTGACACCATCTGTGACTGGATATGAGGTGGAAACGGGTGAATTCATAAGGGTTTTCCAGTATGCGTCTATCGCCACAGGCGTTAGAATGTGCAGGATTGATTGCCCTATTTTAAGGGCTGACCTTGCTATTGTTAAATGCTTGGTCAAAGCTATTTCAGTTTTGATGCACAGCATATGCATTGCAACTTTTTTTGGACCGAATGAATTTTTTCAACCAGTTTTTGACAATCGCCAAACCCTACAGCCTTGAGCTGTTGGCATTGGCCAAAGTCCACAGCGAAACGCTGAGGGCATTTGTCGCGCGTCATCCCAAACACGTCACAGGCGTGTTGGCTGCCGTCATGCTGGGCGGCGGTGGCGGCGCATTTGCCGTTGCCAACCTTGGACCCGATGCTTCTAATTTGCCAGTAAGCACTTTGGTCGAAACCCTTGAAACACCCAATCTAGATCTGCAAGTTGCCGCTTTAGAACAAAAAACACTCAGGCTTTACCGCAACGACATGACACGTGGCACCGACACCGCTGAAAGTCTGTTGCGACGTTTGGGATTGGTCGATTCAGTAGCTGCCGCCTACATCCGCCAAACACCCGAAGTACGCCAAGCTTTGCTCAACCGCTCTGGTCGCAATGTTTCGGTCGAAGCCAACGAGCAACAACAACTGCTGACACTCACCACGCGCTGGCTCAAAAACGACAACGACAGCCAATTCCAGCGCATGGTCATCACGCGCAATGACAAGAACAAATTCACCGTTCGCACCGATTCCGCGCCCTTGACTGCTACCGTTCGCATGACCGGTGGTACCGTGGCTTCCTCTCTTTACGCTGCTTCCGACGAAGCCCGCTTGCCCGACACCGTCACCCGCCAATTGGCCGATGTGTTCTCTGGTCAAATTGACTTCCACCGCGCACTGCGCAAAGGTGCTGTTTTCTCAGTGGTCTACGAAACCCTAGAAGCAGAGGGAGAACCTCTGCGAGCTGGCCGTTTGCTCAGTGCAGAAATTACCAACGACAAGAAAACCTACGACGCTGTCTGGTTCCAAGAACCCGGCCAAAAAGGTGCTTACTACACCATGAAGGGCGACAGCCTGCGCCGTGCTTTCTTGGCCTCACCCATGCCCTATTCACGTCGCACCAGCGGCTTTGGTATGCGCGAGCATCCCATTTTTCACACACAACGCGCGCACATGGGCGTTGACTACTCTGCCCCTACAGGCGCCCCCGTCATTTCCGTGGCCGATGGTGTGGTGGTTGAAAGTGGTTTTTCCGGTGGCTTTGGCAACATGGTCGTCGTGCAACACAACGCCCGCCAAAGCACTGTTTATGCACACCTTAGCCGCATCGCAGTGCGCAAAGGGCAAACTGTGAAGCAAGGCGACTCTTTGGGCGCCGTGGGTTCAACAGGTTGGGCCACAGGGCCTCACCTTCACTTTGAATTTCGCATCAACGGCCGTCACGTCGATCCGCTGACCTTGGCGCAGCAAGGCTCATCCGAGCCTATTTCGGCGGCAGTGCGCCCACAGTTCAACAAACGTGCTGAATATGCTCGTTCACAGTTAATGGCTGCGGCGCAAATGCGCCAAGGCAACGTTCAATAATTTTCACCTTTGGCAGGGGCCAGGTTGACCTCCTCCTCGCCCCCTCTTTCTCCAGCCTCCCCACCGATTGCAAGGGCGGCCCAAGAACACTTGCAATACTTCATTGGTTTGATGTCTGGCACTTCGCTTGATGGTGTCGATGGGGTATTGCTCGAATGGCGAGAGGGTTCCCCAAGTGGCGCTTCGGTTGAACATGACATGTCTCCTTCTTTGTTATCGGGCACGCGCCAACTGAAAGTTCTGCAACATGTCTTTCAAGCATTTGACGCCGACTTTCGCGAAGAACTTTTAAAATTAAATACACCCGGCAACAATGAGTTGCATCGTGCGGCACTGGCTGGCAATCGCTTAGCAAGGCACTATGCGCAAGTGGTTCATGCGTTGCTAAATGCAAGTGGCCTGCAAGCCAAAGACATTCAAGCCATTGGCGCACACGGCCAAACTGTGAGGCACCGTCCACTTGAATTTGACGCAGACCCCAGCACCGGACAAGGGGCGGTAGGTTACACATTGCAACTCAACAACCCAGCATTGCTTGCCGAACTAACAAGCATCGATGTGGTGGCTGAATTTAGAACCCGCGACTTGGCTGCAGGCGGACAAGGCGCGCCCTTGGTGCCGGCCTTTCATGCAGAAATTTTTGGCGCCAGCACACACACTGTGGCGGTGGTCAACATTGGCGGCATCTCTAACATCAGTATTTTGCGAAGCGCATCAAAGCAAAGCACAATTGACACTGCCAAGATTCACAGCCCCCTCATTTCTGGTTTTGACTGCGGCCCCGGCAATGCACTCATGGACCATTGGGTTCATTTGCACCAAGGCACAAACTACGATGCCAATGGCGAGTGGGCTGCGCAAGGCAAGGTCATACCGGCACTCTTGCAAAGCTTGCTGTCAGAGCCCTTCTTGCATCAAGCACCACCCAAAAGTACAGGCCGCGATTTGTTCAACCCCGCTTGGTTACACGAGCACTTGCGCCATGTGCAAGGCAATTTGGCAGCGGTGGATGTACAAGCCACGCTCTGCGAGTTCACTGCACTGGCTATTGCAAAAGATTTAAAACTTCATGCTGCACAAGCCAAGCAACTGTGGGTGTGCGGTGGCGGGGCACTCAATGGTCATCTCATGAGTCGCTTACAAGCCCATGCATCTGGCATACAAGTGGCATCTACAGAACTGCATGGCTTGCCGCCCTTGCAAGTAGAAGCCGCAGCCTTTGCATGGCTGGCTGCCAAAACCATGAAACGAGAAACAGGTAGCCTAGAAAGCGTAACGGGCGCTAGAGGCGCCCGTGTGCTGGGGGCTATCTATCCCAGATAGCCCTGTTTCAATCTGAATTGATCAGGTTGAAAAAGATGAACCGCAGCCACAAGTGCTGGTGGCATTGGGGTTCTTGATCACAAACTGCGCACCTTGCAGGTCTTCTTTGTAGTCAATTTCTGCGCCCAGCAGGTATTGATAGCTCATGGCATCGATGAGCAATGACACGCCATGTTTTGTCATGGTGGTGTCGTCTTCGTTGACGATTTCATCGAAGGTAAAACCGTATTGGAATCCTGAGCAACCACCGCCTTGGACAAACACGCGCAGCTTCAGATCTGGATTGCCTTCTTCGGCTATGAGGTCTGCCACTTTGGCGGCAGCACTGTCTGTGAAGACAATGGCTTCGGGCATTTCTGTAGGAATTGTTTCGGCTAAGGCGCTCATGGGTTTTCTCCGGGAACTAGGTGAGTAGTATAGTGGATTGGTCAACAATTAATCTGTAATAACTGCCTTGGTA